>VXPI01000416.1 GCA_009839585.1 Gammaproteobacteria bacterium | reverse complement strand
CCCCGAAGCCGGAATCACCCACTGGGTGAAACTTCAGAACTCTCGAAAACCACGTTATGCAGGGCGTTCAACGTATTTCCATGTTTTCTATTTTTGGATTAGGGAATCCGACCTAACAAGGAATAATAAAGAATACTTGGTAAAATTCCAGATGCCTGCTAAAGTTTCCCCATTGTGCAATGAGGCACGAGGCACTAAAATGGTACACGAGGCACTAGGCAAGCACTACCGAGAGGACATTACCCTGACCGACATGTTCAACATGTTTCCCAATAACGATGCCGCTACCAGTTGGTTTGAAAATGTTGTGTGGGAAGAGAGTAGCTTCCGTGGCTAGTGCGGGGCACCCGCACCAGACCCGTCAAGGGCGGCAAACCGATGCCTTACTAGTGCTCCGATTGCCGATCCTGTTTTTCGGTCAGGACAGGTATCCCTCTCCAGAAGTCGAATGTCCCCTTGCAGAAATGGTGCATTGCCATTTACCTCTGCTTCACTTCCCTCAAATCGGTTTCCAGCATGAAGTTGCATAGGGATATAAAGGTTTCCCAGCCTTACGGCGTGGTTCATGCTTAATCGTATCCGTGAAGCATGGATGAGTGATTCCGACGACGATTTTGAATTTGACAGCCCCGTCGAGGTTGAAGAAACCTTTATGGGCGGTAAACGCTCTAGCATGAGCTACTACAGGAAACTCAAGGATCTGGAAGGAAGCGGAAGAGGTACTGTCGACAAGACTGCAGTTATCGGCATCAAGGATTGGGATACTAACGAAGCAAGGGTAAGGATTGATGCTACTGACAAGGCAACTCTGCACCCGTTCATTGCCCATAATGTGTATCAAGATGCAACGGTCCATACCGATGATCCAGTTGTAGATGAATCTCTGCTCTTTGACCATGAATCTGGAAAACACCCGGTCAGCGAATATGTCAGGATTCTGCTGCATAACAACGGAGTCGAGTCCTTCTTGTTGATGCTGAAAAGGGAGTACAAAGGGACCTTCCAGATGGTCAGATCGAAGCATTTGAACCGCTATGTCCATGAGTCTGTCGGAAAGCACAACATCCGTGATCTATACTCGCTTGCGCAGATGAGGGTCGCAGTTGTCCGATTTTTCGGTCGTAACCTTCTCCGCAAGCGGCTCACGGTGGGCAACGGTCTTCACTTGTACTTCATTGGAGAATCCTCATGAATTTTGAAGTGACAGCATCTGACAATCTCGCATACATGACGAAATTGAAAGATGGAATGTTTAAGTTAATTATTACTTCACCACCCTACAATCTTGGAAAACAGTACGAGTCCCGTTGCCCCTTGGATGCCTACCTTGAATCCCAGAAGGCAGTGATTGCGGAATGCGTCCGACTTCTGCATCCTCAAGGGTCGCTTTGCTGGCAGGTTGGGAATTATGTTGACAACGGATCCATAGCACCTCTTGATGCCTTGCTGTATCCGGTTTTTCTTGATCATGGCTTGAAACTTCGTAACCGTATCATCTGGCATTTTGGTCACGGCTTGCACTGCTCGCGACGACTTTCCGGGCGATACGAAACGATTAACTGGTGGACAAAAGGCGATGACTACACCTGGCACCTTGACCCGATCAGGGTCCCATCCAAGTATCCGAACAAGCGACATTTCAAGGGACCTAATGCGGGAAAGATATCCGGAAACCCAAAAGGAAAGAATCCGAGTGATGTATGGATGTTTCCAAATGTGAAAAGCAATCACCCCGAAAAAACCGAGCATCCCTGCCAGTTTCCGGTTGAACTGGTAGAGCGTCTGGTGTTGTCCATGACAGACAGAGGCGATGCAGTATTTGATCCATACATGGGAGTTGGTTCTACCATTATTGCGGCTCTGAAGCATGATAGAGCCGGTTACGGGTGCGATGTTGTCCATGAATATGTCCGCATTGCAAGGCAACGAATCAAGTCTCTTCAAGCAGGCGAGTTGGCAACCCGCCCGATGGGCAAACCAATCTACGATCCAAACTTGCCCCGGGGAGGCCATTAAATGCGAATCAAGGCCAAATACTCCCATTTGAACGGGGAAGAATATCTGCTTGTCCACAATCCCGGACTCTGGGATGAAGTGCAATCGGTGATTCGTCAAGTTGATGCCAGGGTCTGTAAAACCAAAATGTCCTACGAAATAAGGACGCAAAACAGGATGTTCTATTCTCCGGTCGATATGAACAAGGCATACAAGACCGGGTTTGAGGATTGTGGGTGGAGTGAACGGAGAAGCACCTTCTGGGTAACGGACAGGGAAGAGATTCTCCGAAGCATCTACCATCTTCCCGAAAAAGAACAGAAAATTGCTATCGAAAAGGCTGGGCATACTCCGATCATGTCCTACAATCAAACCGACTTCGTGAAAGACCGGGTAGCAGTCGAAGTCCAGTTTGGAAAGTATGCTTTCGTTGCTCATGATCTGTTTGTGAAGCATTTGAGTTTCTATGTTTCCGACATCATCGATGTTGCCATTGAGATACTGCCCATGAAGGAGTTGGAGCGGGAAATGTCAAGCGGGGTTCCATACTATGAGCGCGATCTTCTCAATGTAATTCGCCAAGGCAGGGGTGTTCCGGCGGTGCCACTTGTTCTGATCGGCGTTGTTCCGTAGGGATCATGAAAATCTTCTGCTCACCAAACAGACAGATACACACTCAGTATAATATTTCCCAGACAAGTCATTTCCAATTGCATCCATTTTTCAATTTGCCATTTCTTTTCTTGATTCAAAACAGGATACTCCGGCAGGATGGTTCCATACTTGCGGAGGTTGACATGGACTCACCCATGAACCGTGCATGAATCGTTGTTTACCACGGTGGCGAGTACAATATCCAACTATATTGATTGCCGCTACAGTTTTAGTGTGCTTGCACTTTCATAAATTGAACTGGTCCGAAATCCAAGTAGTCACTATCGCAGTTGATGTCCACCATCATTCCCACGGAGAGTCAAAAGACCACATCACCTCGGGTCCCTGCCCCACACCGTAAACCCCAGGAAACGCCGCACATGCCATGCGAATTGTTGCAACATCCCCAAAGTCTATCCCTGCTCTTGCACGCTGTCATGTATTCTTGGTAATTTTCGGTCAAGGAACCCGAACAGCCATTCGGTTAATTCTCCGGGCTTTTCGGCGTGTAGCCAGTGACCGGCACCCTCCATGGTCTGTATTATTGAGTTTGGAAACCGTTCTTCAATCAGATTGTAGTGTCCAGGAAGAATATAGCTTGAATTGCTACCCCGAACAAAAAGAATGTCAGCGTCAGAAACAGGGCCTTCTGGATAGCCGAACAGCAAGTCTCGGTTATTGGTAATGGCTTCCAGGTTGACTCTCCAGGCAAATCCATTTTCACCACGTATCAGGTTTTGAAGCAGGAACTGTCTGATTGGCGGGTTTGGAAGGTCCAGCGCCAACATTTGATCGGCTTCGTTTCTTGAATGAATGTTCTCGAGATCAAGCCTTTTCAGTGCATCAATAAGATCATCATGATCATGGGAGTAGTCGACTGGCGCGATGTCAACAATCACGCATTTGCCAACTTCAGGTTGATGCTGTTGCAAGTAGGCCATCACGGTCTTGCCTCCCATACTGTGTCCAATCAAATGGGGGTTCGTCAGGTGATTGTCCTGGATGAAGGCAGCGAGGTCTCCGGCCATATCCGGATAGCTCATCGAATCCCTCCATTCTGATTTTCCATGATTGCGAAGATCAACACAAAGGACATGGAATCGAGAGGCGAGTCTTGTTGCGATTGTCCGCCAGTTGCTGGATGAGCCAAACAGTCCATGCAGGATAATTGCCGGAGGGTTTGATGGCTCCCCAACCTGGGCTGAATTCAGGTTAACGGTCATCGGCTGCAAAAATAGTACTGGACCTTGAAAATAGTGTCCGGTTTAGCTATCACTGGTATTTTCCCCTGGATTGATCAAATGCGGTCCCTGACTGGTTGGCCGGTTGACCTGCCTGCTAACCGGATAAGAGTCGAATTCATCCGGATGCTGCAGCATCGAAATGATATGGAGCCAGTCCCTGCCTTTTTTGAGCCAGTCAAGGGCATGATCATGATTCACTCTGACGGGCATGCGCGAATGAATTTTGGCCAAGTCCCCCATGGCCGAACGGGTAATGATGCTACACGAATACAGCGGTCCGGTGTCCTGTCGCCAGATGTCCCAGATTCCAGCGAGCATGATCGGTTCATCAACTGCCAGATGAACGAAGTAGGGCTGTTTTCCTGAATCTTCGTTTTTCCATTCGTAATATCCCTTGATAGGAATCAGGCAGGTTCTTGATTGTTTCCAGGCTGTGCGGAAAGCGGGCTTTTCGGCCAGTGTTTCGATTCTTGCATTAAAGGTAGAGAATTTCGGGTTTATTTCTCTTGACCATGAAGGCACCAGCCCCCATCGCATTGCCTGTCCCGCTGGCTTGTTGTTGTGACGGTCATAGGTCAGTACGGGAATGTTGCCGTTTGGAGCGATGTTGTAACCGGTTTCACAGCCAAAAGGCCAATCGACAAGCATTTCTTCCCAAGGACCGGGTTTGTCAATTTGATTTGCGAATCGGCCACACATGGAAATCGAAAAACCAGTTCATGCTGAGATCAATGATGACAAGTATAACCCTGCTGGACCAATTCAAAGAAGAGTCATTGCGGGGTGATTTTTTTGACTGCATCCTGTTGTTTGGAGTATATGATTAGCGGATGACATTTTGAGCATTTTGAATATTACGTTTATGGAACCACATATTTAACATGATCTTGAAATACAACTGATTTATGAGGGATATTTCACATTTGCACGGGCATTTGCAATACAGGTTCAAGGAGCCTGCCCTATTGCAGACGGCCTTGACCCGACGCAGTTGGGGAGAACCGAACAATGAACGTCTGGAGTATCTGGGCGATAGTGTTCTGGGAGTATTTATTGCCGATCAACTGTATCATCGATTTCCTCAACTGGGTGAGGGGCAGTTGTCGAGGTTACGTACCACACTGGTTCAGAATGCGGCTCTTTCCATCATCGCAAAAGCACTCAAACTGGATGACTACATCATTTTGGGGCAATCGGACATGAAGAATAATGCCTTTCAAGTTGATTCCGTCCTGGCAGACACATTTGAGGCAGTAATCGGAGCAGTCTATCTGGATGGAGGGTTTGATGCGGCATTTGGGGTATTGAACAATATTTATTCCAGAAAACTGGACGAGATTGTCCCGGATAATCTGGAAAATGATCCCAAGTCGCAACTTCAGGAGTACCTTCAGAAGAGAGCATTGCCGCTTCCCGAGTATGTTTTGGAAGGTACAGTTGGCCAGGACCACAACCCGACGTTCACAGTAACCTGCAAGCTTGAAAACCCGAAAATCAAGTCCACTGTATCCGATAGGACCCGCAAGCTTGCGGAGAAGGCGGCTGCCGAGAAGGTGTTGTTTCGATTGACTTCTGCTGATGTCTGATCACAGGTTTGGATATATCGCCCTGGCCGGGATTCCGAATGTTGGCAAGTCCACGCTTCTGAATTCCCTGATGCGGCAGAAAATCTCGATAATTTCCAGACGTCCGCAAACCACACGACACCGAATACTCGGAATTGTATCGGGCGAGAATTATCAAATTGCCTTCGTAGATATTCCTGGCATTGAACCTAGCCCCAAAGGAGGTCTTGACCGCGTCATTCGAAAAACTGCAATGAATAGCCTGTCGGATGTTGACTTGATTTTATTCATGATTGATCACAAGGGGTGGCACGAGGGTTCACGCAAAGCCCTGGAAGATGTTTGCAGCACCAGTAAATCGGTACTGCTCGTCATCAATAAAATCGATAAACTGGAAAACAAGGATCAGCTT
>VXPI01000144.1 GCA_009839585.1 Gammaproteobacteria bacterium | reverse complement strand
TCTCACGGAATGCCGGAAAGTCGCTGTCCCCGAGCGCCTGGAGCAGTTCCAGCCCAGCCGTCTCCACTTCCCGGCCACGCCCCGTCAGGTGCTCGGCCAGCTGCTTGTTGAAGCTGCTCTGCACCTCGAAGTTCGGATAGTCCAGATGGTACAGGACATGGCTGTCCTGTTCATCTTCTTCCGTGATGGTCAGGTACCCGGACTGGAACAGCAGGGCCTCGCTGCTGAAGCTGTCCAGTTCGAAATTCGAGACAAGGTCCGCGTCTACTACGCAGTTTTCCAGATCCATGGAACCGACCTTCCGCTCCGTCAGGAGCCGGTACAGGTAGCCCGGCTGCCCGGAGCGGAACCAGTGCGCCCGGAACTTTCGTTCATTGAAGAGATGGAGAATGTCGTGCGGGTTGTAGAGCTTCTCCTCGCCGAGCCAGTGGTAGCCGTTGTACCACCTGCGAATCTCGTCCCGGTCCAGCCCGTCCAGTTCGGGAGCAAACACGGCATCGAGGTCACGGTCCGTATATCCGCAGATGGCTGCATACCGGGGAGACAGGCTGAGGTCCGTGAGGTTGTTGAGTCCCGACGAGAAGCTGGTCTTTGAGAACATCGTGATGCCGGTGACGAAGACAAACCGGATATGATCTTCCGCATCCTTCAGGATGCTGTAGAGATTACGGAGCTTGTCCCTGTTGGCCCGGGCCTTCTCGCTGTCATCCAGCACGTTCAGGACGGGGCGGTCATATTCGTCCACCAGTACCACTGCCTGCTGGCCGGATTTTCGATGTAGCTGCTCCAGAATATGCCGAAGTCGCTCGGTAGCGGACTTCACCGGGGGCAACTCAATCTCAAATGCCTTCTCGATGCTGTACAGTTGACTTAGCGCACTCTCTTCCAGGTCCCCAGGCGTATCGACATCGCCTCCGAAGCTCAGGCGCACGACGGGATACTTTACCGACCAGTCCCAGTGCGGGTGGATGTCCAGTCCCCGGAACAGGGGCTCGTTTCCTTCAAATAGTTCTTTCAGCGTACTGACCAGCAGGCTCTTGCCGAAACGGCGGGGGCGGGACAGGAAGTAGAACCGCCCCCGCCCGATCATCTGCCGGATCAGGGGCGTCTTGTCGACATAGTAGCAACCTTCGTTCCGGAGATTGGACAGGGATTGATAGCCGATCGGCAACGGACGGCGCTCTGTCTGAGCCTTCGCATTCATGATGTGGTAATCATAGCACAGTGGGGTAAGTAGTTACCTTTCATTAATGTCTACCCATTCCCAAAGATTCGTATCGGTTATCTGCGTGATAGCAAGATTAAAAAACTTATAGAACCTGCGCCGCTCTAAATTTTAACTTGTAACCGTTGCGTTTCTACGGACAAATAGGGGTCTACGTCAGAATTGAGGTAAATTTTCAGGAAACAGTCATTTTCCGTTTCCAGTGGTTACCGTAGTGTTTGCTCTTGACGCTCCACCGCAAACCAGCTGGTTTGCACTTTTCACGGTACAGCGCATGCCGTTGCGCTTGAGCCGGGTATCGATGGCATTCTTGCATCCAGACCAGACTACTGCACCAGAAATACACGTCCCCCTGACCATGGAATGGGCTTGGCAATTCTCGAAAAATCTACTCGATTACATGCATTGAATGTCTGAAATCACTCGGCATTTCTACATTTCAGGTTCAATCTCATCGTTCAATTCCGGAATAGCGATAAACAAGTCCTCGTTCCAGCCGTAGTCCGAGACCTGAAAAATCGGCGCGTCTTCATCGGTATTTATGGCTACGATAATCTTGGAGTCCTTCATTCCGGCCAGATGCTGGATCGCGCCTGAAATACCCACTGCGACATACAAATCGGGAGCAACCACTTTGCCGGTTTGGCCGACCTGATAGTCATTCGGAACAAATCCGGCATCAACCGCCGCTCTCGATGCTCCTACCGCACCGCCCAACTTATCCGCCAGCGTCTCGAGCATCTCGAAATTCTTGCCATCCTTCATGCCACGCCCTCCGGAAACCACGACTTTGGCCGAGGTCAATTCCGGACGCTCGCTGAGGCTCAGCATCTGCTCAATGAAGTGAACATTCTGGTTTGCACCGGTCGCTTCGACATTCTCCACTGCCGCATTCCCACCCTCCGTTGATGCCGATTCAAACGATGTTGCACGTACGGTAATCATCTTGATTGAATCGCTGGATTTCACGGTAGCCAGTGCATTGCCGGCATATATGGGCCGTACAAAGGTATCTGCGTCTATTACATCGCTGATATCGGAGATGGCCTGGGCATCACAAAGTGCTGCTACATAAGGAATCAAGGCCTTGCCAAACGTGGTAGCCGCTGCCATGACATGTGTGTAGTCTTTCGATAACGACTCAATCAAACCGGCAAGGTTTTCCGTGATGTGGTTTTCGAGGTCTGCATGCTCACAACAGAGAACCCTGGCCACACCAGAAACCCCGGACATTGATTCAGCGAGCCCGGAGCAGTCATGCCCGGCAACCAGGACATCGACTTCACCGCCAATCTGCTGGGCTGCGGTTATGGTGTTGAGGGTCGTCGGTACCAATACACCTTTTTCGCATTCTGAAATAACGAGAATCCGCATCTAAATCACCTTTGCTTCATTCTTCAGTTTATCGACAAGCTCGGATGCCCCCGAAACCATGACTCCTGCTTTTCGGACAGGCGGCTCATGAACTTCAAGCGTTTGTACACGAGGAGTTATGTCGACCCCCAGATCATCGGGGGTCAGTTCCTCGATTGGTTTTCTTTTCGCCTGCATGATATTTGGCAAGGAGGCATATCGAGGTTCATTGAGCCGGAGGTCTGCGGTCATCACGGCCGGTGCAGTCAATTGCAGCTTCTCCAGACCCGAATCAATTTCCCGGATAATTTCAAATCCGCCATCGTTAACGGCAATGCTCGATATATAACTCCCCAAAGGCCAACCCAGCAGTGCCGCCAGCATCTGGCCAGTTTGGTTATTGTCATCATCAATGGATTGTTTGCCCAAAAGCACTAGGCCTGCCGACTCCCTCTCTACGATCTGTTTGAGGATTTTCGCCAGAGCCAAGGGTTCTGGTGAGGCATCACAAAGCACGTGTATGCCTCGATCCGCTCCCATGGCGAGCCCATTCCGAATGGTCTCGACACATTTTGCCGGGCCGACCGAGGCAACAATAATCTCTTCCGCATTACCGGCTTCCTTGAGTCGCAATGCCTCTTCCACGGCAATCTCGCAAAACGGATTAATTGCCATCTTGATGTTGGCTGTTTCGACCCCCGAATGGTCATCTTTGACACGAACTCGAATATTCGCATCAATAACCCGTTTGACTGGCACAAGAATTTTCATAGTCAGAGCTGGATGGATATCAGTAAAAATAGGTCACATGTAGGAGGGCGAATTCTACATGAAACCATAACAGGAATATACAATATGGAAACAGGGATGGTCCAATCGCGAATCCGTAAGCAACCATGCTTTGGGGTTGCTCCGCTCCGATCGCATCAGGAGATTTCTCCAGAGAGCAGATTATACCCGCGCAGGGGTGCCGTAAAGACGATATGAAGCGGCTATGAATTTGCCGCAAAATGAACAAGGCCATGCAAAAAGCACATCCTGACGCACAACCATCCATCATCCTCCCTAATCCCAAAATAGAAAACATGGAAATGCGTTGAACGCCCTGCATGACGTGGTTTTCGAGAGTTCTGAAGTTTCACCCAGTGGGTGATTCCGGCTTCGGGGCTGAAACTCACGGCGCACAAGACTTCGCGCCTGACACGGACTGCCCTATTTATGGATCAGGGATCCTTGTATTTATTACATTATTATGATATAAATACAAGGATGATACTTCGTCAAATATACGAAACTGTGCGGGAAAGGCTTGACCTGTTCCCAGCTGTGGCTTTGCTTGGACCGCGCCAAGTCGGAAAAACAACCCTAGCAGAAATTATTGCCGAAGAACATTCCAGCGTCTATCTTGACCTTGAAAAACTTGAAGACCTCGAAAAACTGTCCGATCCCGGCTATTTCCTGAATGCGCATGAACACAAGTTAATCATCCTGGACGAAATCCAGCATACTCCAAACCTGTTTCCCATACTGCGTGGCATTATCGACAAGGGGCGCAAGCAAGGGCTCCGGACTGGCAGGTTCCTGTTGCTGGGTTCAGCATCTGGGGATCTGCTCAGACAATCCAGAGAAACCCTAGCCGGCCGCATAGCTTATGTCGAAATGTCTCCACTACATCTGCTTGAGGTCGGCGGGCAATCGGTCGAGACGCTCTGGATTCGGGGAGGGTTTCCGGACAGCTTTCTCGCGAAAAGCAATCGGAAAAGCACCATATGGCGCGATAGCTTTATTCTTACGTATCTTGAACGGGACCTCCCCCGGATAGGATCTCGAGTTCCAGTAGCGACCTTGCGCCGCTTGTGGACAATGTTGTCACATCTTCAAGGCGAAACGCTCAATACCGCTCGGATCGCTCGTGGCCTAGGACTTGACGTTCGGACAGTCAACCAGTATCTTGACTTTCTGGTTGATCTGCTATTGATCAGGCTTGTGCCGCCTTATTATGCAAATGTCGGAAAGCGTCTGGTGAAGTCCCCCAAAGTCTATGTGCGCGACAGCGGAATTCTTCATTCGCTACTCGGCCTGGACACCCTGGACGCTGTTCTGGGACATCCAGTTGTCGGCGGCAGCTGGGAAGGTTTTGTTATTGAAACCCTGGTGTCTGCCGCTCCAGAGAGAGCAGGCATCTGGTTTTACAGAACTGCCGCTGGTGCTGAAATCGATCTGGTGATGGAAATGCCCGGCGGTGAACTGTGGGCAATCGAAATCAAGCGCTCCTCGGCACCGAAGATGGAAAAGGGGTTTCACCATGCTCTTCAGGATTTACGCCCAGCCCATGCATTCCTTGTAGGATCCAACACTGACCGCTACCCGAAAACCAATGAAGTTGAAGTCATCAGCTTGGCCGACCTAGCCAGGATTCTCCATGAAGCTGCATGAAATTCACGCGCCTGCTCGCCTAACTATTGTTTGCCAGAAAAGCAGGATTGTGGTATTATTCATGAATGAAAATAAAGGGTTAAAAGGATTTCGGACGGCTGTTCGATGGTCGAAGATTGTCTGGATTCGGGTGATTTCGGCCTGATCGGCGGAAATCCCCGGATTTTCCCCGAAATTCGGGCAGAATCGCCCCAAAACCTCCCTGAACGCAAATCTTCTCCCTAATCCCAAAATAGAGATTTTTTTGTCCGTTGCAGACCGGAATTTCGGCAGTGCGTGGGGTTGCAGTGCTCCAGGATTTTCTAGCGGTCTGCAAGGTCTGGACATCCCTCGCTTTCATGACCAATCACCGCTACGGGGCATGTTTCCTGCCTCATGGCAGATTCTGGGTAAGCGAATCCGTGGCCGTTTTCGGCAGGCCCGGATGGGTCCAGCGGTAATGAGGGACTACTACCATTTAGCAAAGGCTAAATCTGCTTTTTGATCACTTTTTTATCCGGCAGATTTTCGCCCTCACGCGACCTCCCGAAGTACCATCAGTTGCGGACCGAATTCGGTCTGGTTTTGGAACATGGCAACGCCAGCCTCCAGCAATCGATCGGCGACACCGCGCATCTACCCCACTGAGCCTGAGTCCTATAGTTACTGAGAAAGTTGGCACGATTTATGCAAATCCTCGTCCAAGTTGGTGTGTAACGGTTCATATTTTCAATCATGGCAGGAGAATGGACAAGACACTGAAAATTCGAATTCATCGCTTATAATCCGAGTCGTTTCAAGACCTTTCTACCACCGCCATCCACAACCAACCAGGCCATTCTTATTCTCTTATTTGTCAATGACTGACTCCTATCTCAAATATCTGGATT
>VXPI01000383.1 GCA_009839585.1 Gammaproteobacteria bacterium | reverse complement strand
AAAATCTGCCCTGTCAAACCCCTGCCTGAACACTCGGCAGGGGGCGAGTAGTTACAGGTGGTTACGCTTTTTATCTGAATTGTCTCGGTAGCCGGACAGTAGCAAATTTTCTAAATCTGGACGCAGGCACACAAAGTGCCATCACCAGGCAACGAATCAATGCGATAATCGGATTCTGAAAAATTATCGGTCCTTGATCTTCGAAATGAGAAACCCTGAGCAGGAACTTGAAGTATATCTGGTTGGTGGGGCAGTCAGGGATAGACTCATGGGCATGAATGTTGAAAGTGACCGGGACTGGATGGTTGCAGGATCTACTCCCGAACAAATGGTTGAACTTGGGTTTCGTCCAATTGGGAGCGAATTCCCGGTATTCCTGCACCCGGATACTCATGAAGAGTACGCACTGGCCCGAACCGAAAGAAAAACAGGTCGCGGCTATCACGGTTTCACTTTCAATTGTGATCCGCAAGTGAGCGTCGAGCAGGACCTAGGCAGACGGGATCTAACCATGAACGCCATGGCCATGGATGAGAAGGGCAATCTCATTGATCCATTTGGTGGTGCTACAGACATTGACAACCGGATTATTCGACATGTGTCAGAAGCATTCAGGGAGGATCCGGTGCGAATTCTGAGGGCGGCTCGATTTGCAGCCCGATTTCATGGACGGGGATTTTCAGTAGCCGAACAAACACTCATCATGATGTCAGAGATGGTTGACAATGGTGAGGTCGATGCACTGGTCCCGGAACGTGTTTGGCAAGAGTTATCCAATGCACTTGCCGGGCCGAATATCGCCGAGTTCATACTCACTCTCAAGCGTTGCAAGGCACTCAAAAGTCTCTTGCCTGAAATCGACAGGCTTTTCGGTATCCCGCAAACGGCCAAATATCATCCGGAAATCGATACCGGGATTCATGTCTTGATGTGCCTTGATGCAGTAGAGGGAATCACCGACGATCCAATGACCCGATTTGCAGTCCTGGTCCACGATCTGGGCAAGGCAGAGACCCCGACTGACATACTACCCTCACATCATGAGCATGAGATTAACGGACTAGAACCGATTGCTGGTCTGTGTGAGCGGCTAAAGGTGCCCAACAACTATCGTCAATTTGCCCTCATGGTGTGTCGACATCATCTTGAAGCTCATCGAATCGCAAGAATGAAGCCCGGCAAGGTACTCAACATTCTTGAGAAATTGAACGCATTCCGAACACCTGAGACGATCACAAAATTCAAGCAGTGCTGCCTAGCTGACAGCCGTGGCCGGGCCGGTTATGAAAACAATGATGCGCCACATCTCGATTTGCTGGACGAATACTACCGGATTGCAATCTCGGTGGATCAGGTGGGCATAGCAGAGCAGGTCAAGTCGAGCGCCATGCCTAGGACCGCGATGGGCGATCAAATCAAGAAGCTAATACGGGAAGAGAGATTGCAAAGGATTTCACAATTCAGCAAGCAGCAGCAGGATATGTCATAGCAGCCCGTGCAACTATTTCGATCTCTTGCTGAAAATCCTGATTTTCCAGATCCACTTGCCATTGGCACGGGTGAGAAGATTCATTTCAGGCCAAGTTGTACCAACACGAATTCCTGACCCTGATCAGTTTCTGGGCCACTTTGATTTGGCTGTATAATGCTTTTGCAAGGTTATATCGGCGGCTTGAATAACATGAATCGGTAAAGGTATGCATGTCAGACTTGAGAGCATGTTTTGCACATTAATGAATGATTCACCCCTAGATCACAAGTCCCGAAACCTGGGGTTTGAAGTGATTTGTGTTGTGGTTCAAAAGGAGGGATCGTGACAGCATTTCTCCGGGAGGCATTGCAGGACTTTGTCATTGAAGGCGAGAAATCGCCTCCTCCAGTCTTCATTGGGCGTCAGGATATCCTGGGCGATATTTTCTCGCAGGCGGAATTGAGTGGCCGGAAGGGCATTGCATCCCCCGGCAATACACGCATCATTCAGGGTGCTCCGGGTGCTGGTAAGAGTTCGATTCTGAGTGAACTTACTGCGCAAAACCTGCATGCAGATTTTCCAAAGACCCTTCAAGTTTCCAGCATAGAGGTTTGTGATGAATTTCCTGATGTTTTGAAGGCGATCGGAGCTCTTGGTGCTTCTCCAAAGTCGAAACTGGAAACGATGGCTGAAACAACGGCTAGGGCCTTGGGGGGCTTGGCAATGCTGGATGTTCTGGGAAGTGCAAGCCTGTCCCTGAATCTGTCTGCTCTTTTTCAATCCAGTGATATCCGAACCATCGGGTCATTGCACAAGGTTGTTCCTGCTTCACAGTGGGATTCGCCGGTTATTGTGGCGATTGATGAAGCACAAAACCTGCCTGCTGGTCATGATTCGGTACCTGCCAGGTTTTTACGTGCGATTCATGAAGCAACGACCAAACTGCCGATTACCCTGGTTCTCGCCGGATTAGGAGATACGCAGTCGCATATACGGTCTTTGGGTTTGACCCATGGGATACAGGCACACTCCCTTCAAGGCTTTACAAAGGAAGAGTGTGCAGAACTGATGAATGGGTTTTGTGATTATTTTGGTATAAGAGTAGGGGACTGTGACCGTCAGTTATGTGCCTTGAGCCATGCCGCTGATGGTTGGCCTCGTCATATGCACTGGGCACAACAGGCTGTGGCAGAAGCAGTGTTGGAACCGGGTATTGATGGTAATCTCGACAGAATCGGGGATTGGACAAAAGTACAAGCGCGAAGCGATGTTCTACGGCAAGGTTATTACAACTCTCAATTCAGTGATGAAATGACTTTTGCCAGAAAACTGGTAGCTCAACTAATGCTTGAGGTTGGGAAAGCCCAGATTGAAGGTCAAATCCTGCAGGAAGATGAAATTCGGAATAGGGTCAGGATATTCATTGAACAAGATTTGAGTGGGAATTATGAACTTCCCGATGGTTTTTCGCCACAAGGCTTCGTTAAGCACCTCATTCATTGTGGGGCACTACAGGAAGATCCACACAATCACGGCATGAGTTGTCCGATTCCGAGTTTCCAAAGTTATATCATTCGGCGTGGTGGATTGGACCCCCGCCAACTTTCAGGGTAGATGCGTCGGACTGTAGAAGCTATCAACGGTTCACAAAGGATACGACTGCCCTGCAGTTCACAACGAGAAGAACGGCTACAGAAAACCTCACAATTCAGAAAGCAGCAACAGGCTATTTCATGAGTAGCCATCTCAACCCATTGAATTTCGCATTACGCTTGATGTGTATTATGACGTTCCGTGTATCTCCTTGCATAAGAAATAGAATTCAAATCAAGGGGGTAAGAATTGAGATATTCAAGAGCTGTTAAATCTATTAGTTCAGCAACATGTATTCCATGTTCTTCGTGTAGTGAGAATGGATACACCCATTTTATTTTGTCAACATTTGACTTGACTTGTGTATATATCTCTTCTCGGTCCTTGATCTCTCTATTGTTACGGTTTTCCAAGATTACGATCAATGTAATCGGCACAGAATCCGTGTTTCCCCAACTGGAATGCGGATAGACCCTTAGTTCGGATATTGAGCGCAACACCTTTCCGAAATTTGAGTCCTTGTTGTATTTGTCATACGTTGCATTGCGAAATGAGGCAAACGATTGATTAAAGGCATCTGGATATGCATACCGTCCAAAGAATCGCTCAAGTGCCATGGCAAATTCACGTTTTTTGACTCTGACGAGCAACCTTGTTTTCTGCTCCAGGTAACCAGGAGATTCTTTGAGACACTCATAATCCTTGAAAAATCTACGACAAGATTATCCGGCGTATTTTCTATAAGTCCAAAGCCTGGTGCTTTCCCCTTTTCGATATTTGAGATGCCTGAAGGATTTATCTCAACAAGAGGGCAAACAGATACAAATTTTGAGAGATTGTTTACAGGTTTCCGAACAATGTCACACGTTTGGGAAATGACTACAAACCCTGGCATTTTCTCATAACAGTATCCATAAGAATTATGGACACCTGTCTGATCGAACTGATTGTTTGGTGATACATCCCTAAAAAGTAACGCGCCGGATTCGAGCGAAAAATCACCTTGTTGCCACTCAAAAAGGCGTTGCATAAAGTCTTGTTTTGCCCCGAACTTTGGCACACTCAAGTAGTACCTTCATGATGTTTGATTTCCCAACTTTCTATTTGTTGGGCTTTGGATTCTTGAGTTAACGTAATCTCCGCATCTTGTTCATTTGTAGACTGTTCAAATGATCGGCCAAAATGGATTGGAGCATTATATTTTTTTGCTTCTTCAGTCAGGTATTTCCCGAAAGGTGGCCGGTTTACTCCCTTGCCTGCGATCGCCTTGACCTGGTCACATTGATTTGCCTTCAGCAGTTCAAAAAAAGTCCGTCCTTCATGATAATTACTCAGTAGGAGATTTATATTTTCTTCTGCTGAGCCTCGATCAATATGTTTTAAGGTGGCAAATACATCGCCGAGATGTTGATGGTGAGCGGATGAAATTGCTCTACCAGATGCCCACCCATATACTGCACGCGATGACACGCCAAATATTTCTGCAACTTGCGCCCATGTCATCCCACTCAAATTTCGAACACTATGTACAAGTTCCGCTGGTGATTTACTCTCATTATCTTCTGAATAAACCAAGATTTTTGGCACGGTTGTTGTTGAAGGTTTGAAATATTGCTGAAATTGACACAATACATATGCAGAATCTTTTGTGAATTCGTATCTGTTTGATAGACCAAGCAAGGCATCAACATTCTTGGTGTTTTCTCTATCTATTCCAATTTGCCTATCTTTGTATGGATTTGGTGCGTACATATATAAAGGTTTATTTGTCACTGGAATATTTGGCAGGAATCTCATGCTTTACTTGCCCCAAAAAATGTTAGAAATTCTTCAGTAATGCTCCACCGGAAAAATGCATAGGCGCGGCCAGTCAATCTGTTCAATTCATCACATATGAAATCAGAGTCAAACCGCTGTTCCTGAATCTCTAGGTTGAATGAATCTATATCAAGAACCCAGCTCGGCGAAGAGACTGGAGGCGCGATATCGGGATCATGAGTGAAGTTCGGTGGTGCCATTCCATACCGAACAATGAGCTGGCCTTCTTTCGATTTACAGGTGATGTCTGTCATTGAAAGTTCAACTTGCTCTATCAAGTCGGGTTGCAAGATGTTAAGCAACTCTGGTCGAATAAGTTTCGATAAGGAATTGAGATGTTCTTGTCCTTCAATGCGATCAACATAACGGCAGCCAACCCGAATCATGGCAACAGGGTTTATGGTTGACGACAAGGCATCGAGTACCGATCGTGCCCGGCTTATGAATTCCTCGCGTGATACATATTTCGAGAATTCCAGTACTATTGAATCAGTTCCAAGCGAAACTCGAATGGTTCGCTCTAAATTAAAGAAGCGCCATACAACTGTTTCTATTGTTTGATGTCGCATACCTGATTGATTCAGGTTAACTTCAACTGACTGAACATTGTCACGTTGAAGGTGCGGATAGTCGCCACGAATAGACTCCTGAAAATCACCAATGTAGCCCTCCTCGGATATTTTTATGATTTTTGGAAATATAGCTTGCCCAAGCACACTAATTAATGGTGAATTATTGAGATGCACCCGTTCGGGAATTTTTCCAAACAAAGGATCTATGGGGAAAGTCATAAATATGTTCCCAAGTCTGTCAGAACCAAACGCAAGGCAGAATTGTTGAGATTTTCATTCATCAAAGTTGACAAATATGATCAATTTGCCTGCTGCGCTCTTGCATTAAACATTTTTCAATAAGGAAAAGTGGCAGAGATAGAAACATTTTAATATCTCTATAATACAGTAAGCTTTGGCTCGTATTTTGGATTAGCGCGAATTATAACATATGAAATATAGTATGAACT
>VXPI01000330.1 GCA_009839585.1 Gammaproteobacteria bacterium | reverse complement strand
CAGCCTGATTTCTCCACAACCTTGGGCCACGTCTTACCCTTATGGTACCGTAGCCTTGGCAAGGCGTGTAAGCCGACGAAATCGACGCTGCCTAGTCGAATCGTCTGAGGGTGGCTATTTTGTACAAATAACCCGTTCTACGACGGGAACTGTCGCTACCCGCGGAACAGACGGAGGGCTCGTGTTTGGTTCTGGTCAACAAAACGGTCTATTTACTGACAGGCATTAATGAGGTTTCAATTTTAATTTCAGTATGTTCGATGATTTAGTGAAAACTACCGAGATATCAAATAACGGACTTGTCAAATGTACGTTTCTCATTTCAGTGCAGTTGGTCGAACCCCAAAAGAACTGGAGTAGTTCCTCATATATTCAGAACTGCGGCAAGTCCAATAAACACCGCCAGACCCGAACCCACAGCAATCAGCATAATTCGGCCAGCGATAAAGAAGACAGCAAGACCGACCACTACACCCACCAAACGAATCCAGAGCGGAACTTCAGCAAGGTTTCCCACAGGTGCCAGAATCATTCTGGAGATTAATCCAGCCAGCATGCAGTATGAAACGCATGTGACCCACTGGAATAATGCGCCATCGGGATTGATTCGCCTGGAAAACAAGGTCCCGAGAAATCGCCACAGATAGGTTGCAAGAATGGAGGCAATCACCAATATCCAGAGAGTGGTTGTTGTATCCATCAGGCTGCCTTGCTGGTTTTACGATGAATCCAGAATGCAAAGGAGCCGCCGATTAATCCGGCTGCCAGCAAACCCCAGTCCGAAGACAGGTAATGAAAAATCGGACCTAACGGAACACCGATCAGGATCGCAATTATCGCCGGCCGCACTCGGGTTCCGGCAATCATCACTGAAAAGAACAAGGGGTTCAAGAACAGCAACCCCAAAGCTGCAGGTCGACCGATATTTCCAATTCCGAAATAGCCAATGGCAGTACCGATCAACGCAGCAATCATACACACCACGGCAAAAACCACATAATAGTAAACCCGTACAGAAGGAATAATCCCGGGAAATACTCGTTGTCCTGCGGCCCAAGGGTTGAGCGACAGCATTTGAACCAATACATACATCCAGCCGTAATGGCGTACGCCATCCCTGATCAGGGGCAGAAATGAAACTGCCATCGGCATGAACCGTGCATTCGCAAGCGAAGAGGCCAGCACCGCAAACAGAATTGATGCTCCGGCTGCATGGAATTCAATCATCGCGACCTGTCCGGGGAGTCCCCAAATGCCAGCGGTAAGGCTAAGTGCCATGCCAAGACTGTATCCGCTTTGCTGGGCTAAAGAACCGAAGGCCATCATGCTTGCACAAAGCATAATGGAAGGAAATCCGAGTGCATCCCTGACTGCCCGGATGCAGGCCGGCTTTGGATGATCAATCATGGTTAAGAACGATAGTGGCGATTATTTGATCGGTGATACTGATCTATGCCTTGTCAAATTTGCGGTCCTTGCCCTGATCACAGGTCAACTCACCGTCAATCTGGAGCTTCTGTAGTATTTGCGACCAGTTAGAGCACTGCAATTTCTGTACGGAAGACTGGGATAAAAGAATATACCGAACAGGCATTCATGCATGGTTTGCCATGTTATCGTCCTTCAAAGGTGGGCTTTCGCTTTTCATTAAAGGCCAGTACACCTTCCTTGCGGTCCCGAGTGGGCACGGTACGGTAGTAGGATTCAATTTCGTACATCAGTGCTTCGGAAAGCGACATTTGCAGCCCCCGATGGATGGATTGCTTGGCCCGTTGAACTGCAAGCGGAGCATTATTGGCAATTTTTTCGGCTCTCTCAAGTACAGCAGGCAACAGTTCTGATGAAGGTAAAACCCGGTTAACCAACCCCCATTGGAAAGCATCAGAGGCCGTGAAAGGCTGACCTGAAAAAATTAGCTCCTTTGCTCTTCGCTCACCCACTGCTCGGGGCAGGGTCTGTGTTCCGCCTGCACCGGGTATGATGCCGAGGGTAGTTTCAGGCAGGGCGAAGCGTGCTGTTTCAGAAGCATATAGAAAATCAAGCAGTCCGGCGATTTCACATCCGCCACCATACGCATGACCATTGACGGCCCCGATAATCGGTAGAGGGCAGTCTCGAATGGCTCTGACCATCCTCTCGAAGATACGATGTTGAAGAACCCATTGTTCATCCGACATGTTTTTTCGCTCCTTGAGATCTGCTCCGGCGCAAAATGCACGATCCCCGGAACCGGTCAGCACAATGCAGCGAAGGGTTCCAGCATCCATGGCGATTCCTTCGAAAATCTCATAAAGTTCACGAGACATCTGACTGTTGAATGCATTCAGTGAATCCGGGCGATTCAAAGTGATAACCATTACATGGCCATTCTCCAGATGGACAAGCAGTGTTTCGAATCGTTGGCAATCCATTTCCGATGGTTGATGCTTATTTGTAATGGAATGTTTTATGCGCCAAAATTGAGTCAGGAGTTTTGCATTCTTGCGTGGATTATATTGCAACCCACGGAGTTATAGGACACGTATAGGTTGATCAAGACGAAATCTTGTGTGCCGTAGAAAGGAGTTTTTCTCTGGCAGGTGGGAACTTGCCCGGCAACTCTCTATCAAACCAATTCGAAAAAGTCCTTCTTGCGGGCTGGATAGGCTAGCATAAAATAGATGCAAGACGGTAAAAGGTACATGATTTCCTGCGAAAAGTAGATTCGTCGCACCCCTTCCCATGGTAACCCAAAACCATCACGCATTTTCGTGATATCTGTAACGTGTTCTTTATTTCCCGTAATATGAACTGTTTGCACTAACTCGCTTTCCGGAAACGCACATATCCTTGAATTTGAGGGTAGCCCAAGTCTAATCAGGCTGCCAGCCTGATTCCTTCAGTTTCAATTATAGCCTCCATTTTTGAATTATAAAGAAAGGTTGACAAAACCGTCTCCGTTTGATAAAGTGCCCGCATCATAGAGAGGATACGATCATGGATCAAGTAGCACCCGGCAAGTACCATCGACAAGGCATCAGCCTTATCGAAATGTTTCAGATGTTCCCGGACGAAGCGACTGCCGTTGCCTGGTTCGAGGATGTGATCTGGCCGGAAGGCCGCAAGTGTCCGCATTGCGGATCGGACAATACTGGCAAGGCTAGCCATAAGAAAATGCCTTACTGGTGCGGATCGTGCCGGTCTTACTTCAGCATCAAGACCGGAACCCCGCTTGCCAACTCGAAAATCCCTATGCAGAAATGGTGCATCGCCATCTATTTGTGTCTGACCTCTATCGAGTCCGTGTCCAGCATGAAACTGCACCGAGACTTGAAGGTGTCCCAGCCTACGGCCTGGCTCATGCTACATCGAATCAGGGAAGCTTGGATGCAGGATGATGATTGCACTTTCGGAAGCAAGAGACAGAACATGAGCAACCAGAATCTTGAGGCACTGTTCGAGACTGGCGGGGTGCGAGAGGCAAAACGGCAGTAGTGGAATCAAGGACAGGGAGACAAATGAAGTCCGGGAGCAGGTGTTCAAGGTGACCGACAAGCAGACCCTTCCTCCTTCATTGCCGAGAACGTGGACAAGGATGCAACTGTCTACGATTCGCTTCCCTTCAAGCATTCGGGTTCGGTATCCGAACTCGTCGGGACATGACCTGTACAAAAGGCGTGGAGTCTTTCTGGTCAATGCTGAAACGAGCCCATAGGGGAACCTTCCACAAGATCAGCCCGAAGCGCTTGAACCGGTACGTTCATGAATTCGCAGGGAAGCACAACATCCTGGACATGGACACCTAGCCCAGATGCGAGATACCGTCGTCCGGCTTATCGGCAGGAACCTCCTGCCTACCCGACTCAAGGCGGACAACGGGCTTTCGAGCATGGCGCGGTCGTAACAAGGCCCGTGCCAGCGTCTCCGGGGTCGCACCCGCCAGATCAATCTTCGGGTCGAGTTTCCGTCTGTATTTCATCTGAATTTCTTCTCCAGTTGCTCCAGCACCTTCAACTGATCTTCACGCTTTGCCCGTCTGACCTGGCTCATCAGCCATTTCCATGTCGGGGGCGATGATACAAGGTTCTTTGCCCCGCCGTTGCATTCCTGACACAGGACACGCAGGTTTGAATCGTCATCCGGCCCGCCATATGAAAACGCCTCGTGGTGGTCGATAACCAGCTTCACAGGGCGGCCCGTTTGCGTCCTATCTTCCACGCCCGCACCGCAAGCCTGGCAGGTATAGCCATTCCGTTCCAGTACCCGTGCCCGTTGTACCTGTGATATGGATCGAGTGAACTTGTAGGACCCCGGGTCCGGGGGATCGCCAGCAAGCCTATACTGGCCGGGTTTCAAGTCGGACGCATCATTATTGGTTTCGATCGGCCAACCTTCATTCATTCGCAATTCCCTGACACGCCTTGCCCATTCTGTCCGGCCCTCTCCGACTGCTTCTTGCAGCTGTACCGAAGTCAGGACTTTGCCCTTGTGTTGAATGAACAACTCTTTCAGTATGGCTTTGATGCTTTTCCTCTTCATAAATCCGATATGCTCCATCAGTTGTTTTCCGATCCACCGCGTATAGGCAGGCGGGATCGCCTCGTTGATCTCGTTCTTTGTCATCCACTGGATTCCCATAGCGTCCCTTGCCGACGCAACCGAGCAGTTGCCGCCCCCGTTCACGGATACATAATCCGTCCATTCGCAGGTCTTCCCGTAGTGTGCCTTCCGCTTGTCCAGTGTGTGGCAAAGTGGATATTGAGACCTCGGAATGTCGGGAGGGGTTGTAAGCGGGAAATTCGTTTCGAACAATCGGCGGCGGATCACGCGAAGACCCGGAAACATGGTGCCGCTCAACACGACCGGATCAATCAAAGGGGCACCCTCCACATTCTCGATCACCCATTTCTTTCCGCTTCGCTCCAGCATTCCACGGACTGGCGCGACCAGCCGGGGCCATTGATCCGCATTGCCGTTTCGTGCGGCCAGATCGGAATAGGATTGACAGGGCGGGGAAGCGTGAATGACATCGAATTCCTGCAGGAAGGATTGTGGCAGTTTCATGACATCGGCAACCATCATTGGAAACGGATAGTTGGGTTGCTCGACAATATCCACGCCGTATATCTCGAACCCGGCCTCGTTGTACCCTTGCGCCGCGCCTCCGGCACAGCAGAACAGATCCAGCAAGCGGGGATGGCGTTTCATTCACCATCCTCCGGAATAAGCATCTGCTCGTTCTGTTTCGGATACGCCCGTTGCAAAGACCGCTTTAAGGCGGTCCAATTCGGGGCGGCTCGCATAAGAGCTATTACGTCAGGGTCGACGCATACCTGCCGTTCCCCTGATTCTCTTAGGCGTGGTTTCTTAATCATTCCAAATTCGAGAAATTGGATTGGACGGTAATTTGGAACATGTGATTGACAATCCCAGTTATAGATGTGGTCGATGCTTTCTGTCCTCTTTTTTTCAGGCATTCAACCGCCTTGCCAAAGTGATTCGACTTGCTGACGTGTTTACGTCCTGCATGAGTTAGCCCGGTAAGCGTCCCAATCATCACATCGGCCTCTCCATCCAAATAATGCTTTTCTCTGAAAATCCCCTTCAACTATTTTCCCTCAAGCGCGTAGATAATCGAATATTGAATGTCCTCTGGTGTTTCGTCTGGAAACAAGCTGCAAAAAACATCTACCTGCAAACTGGCTGGATACGGTACATCGTCCTGCTCAAAATGAGAGGGCATTTCAAGGCCAGATCGGTTTTTCCTTCGCGGGTTGCAGGTTCCGGATAACGGCAACAGTTGTTTCAATGATTGGCATTCTATCGCTCTCTCTAAATCTTGTCAACCTTTCTTTATAATCCTGTCCATTTATGTGAGCGAAGCCTGTCATTGAAGCACAGTCCAATCTCACTATTCAGGTATAGAAGGATTTGGTTCCATGGTTATCATAGCCATTTTGTTTCAGC
>VXPI01000348.1 GCA_009839585.1 Gammaproteobacteria bacterium | reverse complement strand
GAGAATCTTCCCTTCACTGGTAGAATAACGGGGTTTTCTGGGCAGACACTATATAGGACGTGAATTATGACAGAAAAACCTGCTCTCGCCTTACTTCAGGATCTGGTGTCATTCGATACCACCAGCCGGAATTCGAATCTACAACTGATTGAGTATGTCATTGCTCTTTTGGAGCCACATCGCATACCCTTTGAATTAACGCATAGCGACGACAGAAAAAAAGCCAATTTATTTGCGACGCTTGGCAGTTCGACTGCCCCCGGCATTGTGTTGTCTGGGCATACGGATGTGGTGCCGGTTGATGGGCAGGACTGGTCGAGTGATCCGTTTCGCACAGAAGTCCGTGATTCGCGGCTGTATGGAAGAGGGGTCTCGGATATGAAGGGTTTTGTCGCTCTTTGTTTAAGTCGTATTGAGCATATTCTGGAAGCAGACTTGCCCATGCCTGTTCACTTTGCCTTTTCCTATGACGAAGAAGTAGGGTGCCTGGGGGTCCCTAAATTGCTTGATGGGTTAAAGCGACGATCGCCACAGCCCAAAGCCTGTATAGTGGGTGAGCCGACGAGTCTGCATCCGGTCAGCGCACACAAGGGAATGCTCTTCAAGCGTTGCCATGTGCATGGTAAATCTGCTCACTCATCACTGGTCAATCAGGGAGTAAATGCGGTCACTGTTGCTGCAAAGATCATCACGAAAGTTGACCAGATCCAGCAACGCATCATCGAAGATGGCCCATTTGACGAGGGTTTTGATCCTCCATATACCTCGCTGCATTGTGGGGTGATTCATGGAGGCACCGTGAACAACATCATACCGTCTCACTGCCAGTTTGATTTTGAGATCCGTGCCCTGCCCAATGTAGAGCCGAAGGAATTATTTGATGAGGTACATGCTTATGCCGAGACGGAACTCAACCTAGACATGCAGGCAATTGATCCCAAAACCGGCATCAAGTGGGAGAGTCTGGCCGAGTTTCCCAGCATGGATATTGCCCGAGATGATCCACTCATAAAGAAGGTGTCCGGGATACTGGGTATTGAAACTCCAGCAGGCAAGGTCAGTTATGGCACTGAAGGGGGACATTTCCAGAAGTTCGGGATACCTACGGTAATTTGCGGGCCTGGCAATATTGAGCAGGCACACAAGCCTGATGAATACATCGATCTTGAACAGATCGAAAAAGGCGGCCAGTTCCTTGATGATCTGGTACAGACGCTAAAACAATAGTTTCATGATCTTTCTGGGTCTGGGCTCCAATCAGGGCGAGCGCCGGGATAATCTGAGAGAGGCGATTGCCAAACTGGGTCAGAACGGATTTGATGTCTTGCGAATCTCGCCCGTGATCGAAACCCCTGCCATGCTTGGTGACAATGGCGAGCCAGACTGGGTACGGCCGTATCTGAACTGTGCAGTTGAGTGCAAGAGCGATTGCCATCCAAAAGAAGGCCTCGCTACAGTGAAACGCATTGAATCGGAAATGGGGCGTAAGCCCGGCCCCAAGTGGTCCCCCCGACCGATTGATATCGATCTGTTGATTTGGAACCTTGAACGGATACAGGAGCCGGACTTATGCATTCCTCATGCGGGTATTTCCGAACGAAGCTTTGTCTTGACACCATTGCAGCATCTAGCGCCCGGGATGACCGTGCCCGGAATGGGAAGCAGCATTTTCGAGATGAATCAGGCTGTCAATTGCGAACCCTTGTGGATGGGCATTATCAACTTAACTCCAGATTCGTTTTCAGGGGATGGCAAGTCTTTCGATTCGTACAAGCTGGAGGAGGCGCTCGATTCCTTCATCCAGAAGGGAGTCCAGATTGTTGATTTTGGAGCTGAATCAACTCGCCCCAATGCCAAGCCAATTGATCCAGAGGAGGAGTGGCGTCGACTGGAACCGGCATTAAAACTGTTTCATGAGAAGATAAAGGGAGATCCATTGGCTCCCCGTATTTCTGTCGACAGTTATCATTGGCAGACGATAGGAAAAGCCGTTGACTTTGGCATTGACTATATCAATGATGTTGGAGGTTTGGGTAACGCCGAGATGTGTGCAATAGCCAGGGAAAGCCACTGCGATGTCATTGCCATGCATAGCCTGTCCGTGCCCGTTAACCCCGAACTGAAACTTGCCAAAGGTGAAAGTGCGGTTACCCAGGTCAAGACATGGATAGAAAAACGCATGGGTTACTGGTCAAGCCAGGATGTGGATCCTGACAGAATCATTATTGATCCCGGCATAGGGTTTGGAAAGGATGCGCTGCAATCGCTGGAACTGCTTGGTGCCTGCCAGGAAATTCGCGATTGCGGCTTGCGCCTGTTGGTTGGACATTCCCGCAAGTCGTTCATGAGGGAATTCAGCGGCGAGGTTCAGAACAGGGATATTGAAACACTGGGAATTTCGCTGGCCCTGTCTGGCAATGTGGATATCTTGCGTGTACATGATCCGGTCTCACACAAGAGAGCGCATCTTGCCTATAGCCATGTTTGTTGAACAGGCGCTAAGCTGATTTTCCATATCTCCAATTGTCTGTTGCAAAGCGTGCGTCAGAATGTCAGTATTGCCAAGCTTGTGCGATATGCCGAAGCGGTGAGGGCGAAGCTGGGCATTTGGCTTGATCCTGGCAGGGTCAAGCTTTTTATCCAGGAGTTTGCCGGGCGGGCGATGCTCAAATGGTTCAGAAGCGTGATACAGTTCGATTTCCATGACAGCCC
Source organism: Gammaproteobacteria bacterium (assembly GCA_009839585.1). Lineage (GTDB taxonomy): Bacteria > Pseudomonadota > Gammaproteobacteria > Arenicellales > Poriferihabitantaceae > Poriferihabitans. The sequence continues at coordinate 3,245 of VXPI01000348.1, read as the reverse complement.
GGCAGAAAGTTCGGTATGTGGCGGACACCGTTGCGAATATTTCGTAAGAACTGACTTCTGGCGGATGCTTCGGCGAAGCCATGCCGACGCATCCCTGGGCCAATTTACACAAGAAGACCAAAACCATGAAGAACCTCCCTGCATTCGTACTCGTAGCACTTCTGACAATCAACACGATTACCGGGGGTGTCTCACCGGCCAGTGCCGATACCGCATCGGTCCATTCCCAGATCGTCCGTGCGCTTACTGACACAGTGTCCATATGAAAGAATTTAAACTATGTGCTGGCCGCCCTAAACGTTGATTCATCTGAATACCACAATTGCTCTTGAAGAGAGAAAATGCTTAGGCGAGGGCTTTTCAGCGCCAAGCGAATAGACGTCCATGAAATATTACTCTCTCTTAAATTCCGAAATTCTGAACTCTGAACTCTGGACTGTAACAAACTCTGGGCTGTCAGTTTACAAAACGCAGTACACTACATAGAATTCCATCAAGAAAATTTTCCCAAAATGACAGTCTTCGCATATGGGGCGATATTTTGAACCTGAACTCTTACTCATTTGCATCAGATCTTGATGATTTCATGCCGAAATTGGCTTCCTTGCCAGTCGAGTGGGATGGTAAAGCTTGTGTACTTGAACTTAAGGAAGCCGATTACAATTGGAAGCAAATGGAATGGTGGGCTTTTTATTTCGAGTTCAAGGTTTTACAAAAGTTGAAGAACATATGCTCTATTCCTGGAGACAGGATCGAACGTGTAGAGTTCGATATGAAAACGCAAATAAACTGGGATATAAAGGCCAAGGCAATTAAATCTGATGATCATAAAGTCATACTCAACGATACTATTGCAATGCAGGAATCAATTTCTAATCATGGATTTCATGGCGAAATAATTGGCCTATGTGATGTTGAATACAATGACAGGAATAGAAGTTTTCAGCGGTGGCATACAGAGTTGAAGGGCGGCCTTTCGCAATACGAGATAAAAAGGATGGCTGGACCAAGTACATTTTCCAGATATCGTAAAACAAGCGCTGTGTTATCCGAGATTATCTATATTTTGTTCGATGAAAATGACCTGGAAAAACTTAATCAAATGAATCAAGGTAGAAACTCTAATGACAAACCGCGCCCTCCAAAATATATGCTAGATTTGGAGCATATTGATGACTTCCAACACGAAAAACAAGAAATATAGATTCTTCAACGAAGACTGCATCTCGGGCTGTGAAAAGCATATCGAGAACGACAGTGTAGATTTAATCATCACAGATCCCCCATATGGAATAGGAGGTGATAAATTAGATAAACACTACAATAGGGATGAAAGTCATGTCATTGATGGCTATGTTGAAGTCCCATCATCAATTTACCCTCAATTTTCCGAAGGTTGGATCAAACAGGCTGAACGAATCTTAAAGCCAGGTGGTTCAATTTACATAGTTTCTGGGTACACCAATCTTGTGCATATTTTGAATGCGCTTGGCAAAACAAGGCTTGAGGAGAAAAACCACTTAATTTGGAAATACAACTTTGGTGTATATACAAAGACAAAATATATATCATCCCACTATCACATCCTGTTTTACACCAAGAGAGGAAAACGTCATACATTTAATACATTCTCTAGGTATGCAGATCATGAGAAGTCTGATCAGGGTGGTTCCTCCAACTATTCGGATAGGGAGGATGTGTGGTTGATTAACAGGGAATATAAGCCCGGCAAAATTAAGAACAAGAATGAGCTCCCCACTCAACTCCTGATTAAATTAATTCAGTATTCAAGTAATCAAGGAGATTTGATTTGCGATTTTTTTCTAGGCAGTTTTTCTACAGCAAAAGTTGCCAAGGGGCTTAACCGTGAGGTTGTTGGATTTGAATTGAACAAAGGTGCATTTGAGCATCAAATTAGAGAATTTGATAGTTTAGACGAAGGATATCTGCTTGATCAATTAAGAAAACCGCCAGAAAATCAGTTTGTGAATAGTGGAAAACCGATTAGTGAATATGATCAAGAGCAAATCTCCAAGTCACACATCATTCATCTTAACCGAGGCATGTCAAAAGCGCAGTCCATAGAAACATTATCTGAAAAATTTGGTAGAGGTTATTGGTCGATACTAAGGATTATAGATCGCTCTGTGAATGTCAACGTAGCAAACGTTTTCGATTCTCAGGTTGAAATGAAAATATCTGAATGAAAAGAAATCTAATGCAAATAGTTTCGAACGCCTGAGTCGGATGATCGGGTTAATCATCATTTGGTTCATATTCGTTTTCAGATGCATGTTGTTCCATCTGAAAGGAAATTCGAAGCAATTGATCCTTGAGAGTCTTAATAGTGTTTGATTCGAGTTTTGATCGCAACTGCTGGGCTTGCCACTCTGCAACTGCATCGTAGACACAATGACGAAAATAATTGATTAACGACTGCTCCCCTTCAATGTTTCTCACATGTGGGTGTTGCATGTTGATTATGACAATAATTTTGTTGTTTTCACCTGCCTCACAAACAACATATGGATCATTTGGCCTCATTTCTGGACCAGCTACTACATAAACCCATACTTGAAGACTGCCCAAGGCAACGTGTATATCTGGCTCTCTAGTAGATTTTACTGGATCAGAAATGCGTTTTAGATTTTCGGTGATGTCCTTTTCCTCTGGCAATACTGTTATTGTGATTTTGTCCACCATCTCTGGTGAAAGCAATTCATCTCGCAGTTCAGATATAGCAATATCAACATCGCCTTGCGAAGGTCCTCGCTCATCATCTTGGTCTTTCCAAGGGGTTTTGGCCGCATCAAGCAAATGGGCAATTTGTTTTTTTAGTTTGATTTCCAACTCTTGCTCATCTTCTCCATACCATTGAATTCCGTCTTTGGTATGGGTAACTTCAAAATCATCAAGATAGATTTCGCCTAAAAGGCGCTGATTGAGAAGATCATTTCTATGGTGCCCAAATATTTCATAAGGTCGCCAAGCGTCTGGCCAGCCTAGCACTACTCTGTCCGAATGCAGAATAGAGAAACCTGCGTCTGCTCGCGATCCCCTATCTAAAACCCCTGCCCAACCACTAACATTTTTATCATTAACTTTAAACACAAAATTGACCTTATACTTTTCCCCAGCGTGATTTTTTCGCAATCGATCGTCAAAATCATCCCAAGTTAAACGATCATCGTTATATAGTGTCTGCCCAGAAAACCCCGTTATTCTACCAGTGAAGGGAAGATTCT
>VXPI01000068.1 GCA_009839585.1 Gammaproteobacteria bacterium | reverse complement strand
TCGCGAGATTCTCGGGTAGATTATGTGCTCGATGGCCATCATCCTTGGAGGCGTTAATTCGCCACAGCATCTGTTTGGGGGGGAATGCCTTCTCGTCAAACTTCAACTCTTCCATGGATTTCCTGATCTGCCTGAGTTGATCGGCATTGTCGATGACCTCGAATTGCTCGGGCAGACCGGCAGCCTGCCAGTTCTGGCGCAACATTCGGAGCCCCAATGCATGGAAGGTGCCAATCCATAACCCCTGGGTTGGCGTGTTCAGCAATTTTTCAACTCGGGTTCGCATCTCGTGTGCAGACTTGTTGGTAAAAGTCATGGCGATGATTGACCAGGGAGGTGTGCCTTGCTCCTGGATTAGCCAGGCAATACGATGGACCAGGGCGCGGGTTTTACCGCTACCGGCACCAGCGAGAACCAGAACCGGGCCCGGTGGAGCGGATACAGCCTCACGCTGTGCTTCGTTGAGGGGGGTGATAATGGGCGACTCTTCCATGCTGGTATTGATCGATAACCGGGTACAGGACTAATCGGATTCTTGCGGGACATCTGGTCTGTAGAATCCTTTCTAACTGGTTCTTTCCACAATTATGGCAAGGAAGTATTTTACAATACTGTCACTTAATTCGAGTTCAAACTGACCACCTGATTTATTATGAACAAGCCGGTCTTTTCAGACGAAAACCTGAATCAAGTTGTGGACATGGACCGATCCCATGTTTGGCATCATCTGGTCCAGCACAAGCCCATGCAGGAAGGAGCGCCAATGGTTATCGTAGAAGGCGAGGGCCTTCGGGTTCGCGACACCAATGGCAAGGAATATATCGATGCAGTCTCGGGAGGAGTCTGGACTGTTAACGTTGGCTATGGTCGCGAGAGCATTGCCAACGCAGTAAGGAATCAGCTTGCACAGATGTGCTACTTTTCCAACTCTGCGGGCAATGTCCCAGGAGCGAAATTTGCCGACAGGCTGATTGAAAAAATGCCTGGATTGGGTCGCGTGTATTTTTCGACTTCGGGTTCCGAGGGAAATGAGAAGGGCTTCAAGCTGGTTCGTCAACTGGCGGCCAAGGAAAATGGCGGCAAGAAGCACAAGATCATCTATCGGGACCGTGACTATCACGGCACAACGATCACTGGTCTCTCTGCGTGCGGCCAACATCAGAGAAAAGACCAATACGGACCGTTTACGCCCGGATTTGTGGAGTTTCCTCATTGTCTGGCGTACCACCATGAGCGAGGCGATGACCCGGATTTCGGGGTCATTGCGGCTCGTGAACTGGAACAGGTAATTCTCAGAGAAGGCCCCGACACGGTAGGAGCGGTAATTCTGGAACCAGTCACGGCTGGCGGGGGCGTGATTACGCCTCCTGAAGGGTATTTCGACACGATCCAGGAGATCTGTACCAAGTACGGTGTCCTGATTCACATGGACGAAGTGGTTTGCGGTATGGGTCGAACAGGCAAGTGGTTCGGCTATCAGCACTACAATATCAAGCCTGATATTGTGGTTATGGCCAAGGGTGTCGCCAGTGGCTATGCGGCTATCGCCTGTACCGTTACCACCGAGGAATTGTTCGCCAAATTTTTGGCCGATCCTTCAGATACGATGCAGTATTTCCGGGATATCAGCACTTTTGGTGGATGCGCTGGGGGGCCTGCAGCGGCTCTTGAGAACATGCGCATTATTGAGCAAGAGAACCTGCTGGATAATGTCGTGGAGATGGGTGAATATCTCATGAGTCTTCTTCACGAACTCAAGGAGAAGCATCTAATTGTCGGTGATGTGCGTGGAAAGGGCCTGTTTGCAGGGGCGGAACTGGTTGTTGATCGCAAGACCCGGGCCCCGGTTGGCGAGGCAGTGATGAACCGCATTGTCGCCGATTGTCTGGAGCAGGGCGTGATGATTGGCCGCACCAATCGAAGTTTCCAGCACTACAACAACACGATCTGTCTCAGCCCGGCCTTGATTTGTACCCGTGATGATCTGGATCAGATTGTCGGGTCAATTGACAATGCATTGAGCCGGATTCAGCTGTAGCCGCTGGAGCTACCCCTACCCCATAGCGAAGAGTTGGTGGCTACGCCCTGGATCGAACAGGGGACCCCATCATTATGAGTGATGTGCTCTAACCAGCTGAGCTACGTAGCCGTCGTGATTTCAGTAAGTGGGCGAGAGTAACTGATTCCAATCGCGATAGCAAGATTTTGTAGCCCAAGATCACGGCTAATTTTTGTTTGTCAGGGATGGGATCATGGATGCTGAACAGAGGATGGCCAAGCGAGTTGCAGAGGTGGAAGCGTCGTGGATTTGGGATGTTGTCGGGTTTTGAAGCGCTTGGAGGGTAGTGCAAGAGCAATGGCATTCACTTAAGGACAGGGTTGCATTCACTTAAGGATCCCAGGCCCGCAGCAACTTCCGGGCCAATGCCGTGTACCTGGCCCTCAGCACCATGCCATTGCCGCAGCCTGCTCTGCCTGATGCGGCTGTCGCTGCCCCTGAAATGGCACGCAAAGCGGGCCGGCACCTTCCGCTGCCGCCTCTACGCGATGGCCGGGCAGGTGGTCCGCCATGCCCGGCAACGGGTCCTGAAAGCCAGGCAGGTCGGCAGGGCTGACCTTCAGGGTCTGCTGGCGGGCACCCTCGCAGGGCAATCCCCTGTTGCCTGGTATCCCATCCCCCGGAGGTCGCTTCTCTCCTTCCGGGGGATGGGATATCACACCGTTTTCATGCCCCGGTTCCGCCCTGTTTTCAAGGCTGGAAAAGTCCCACATGTCTCTGAACCTGCACAGATTTTATGGCTCCGGATACGCTCTGCATCCAAAACACGTGATCAGGGAGAATCGTGCCTGATCCTGCGCATTTATGATTGCGGTCATTCAAGCCGGATTGGCATGAGAAGCATCTGCTGACAACCGCGACAACGGTTTTTCATTGATGGGAAGATGCACAATCGCGGCAAGGATTCCAAGTGCTACACTGGCCCACCACATGCCGTTGTAGGAACCTGTCTCATCAAAAATCCGTCCACCCAGCCATACTCCCATGAAGCTGCCTAGTTGATGACTCACAAAAACTATCCCAAACAAGGTAGCCATGTAACGAATGCCAAAAACCTGGGCAATAATCCCGGTGGTAAGGGGAACGGTCGATAGCCATAGAATGCCCATAGCGCCGGCAAACAGTAACATTACAACTGGTGTCTTGGGAGCCAGTAATAATGCCAGGGTGACCACACTACGACCCAAATAAATGGTGCTCAGGCTGTATTTCTTGCTCCATTTCTGGCCAGCAATCCCTGAACCAATAGAACCAATAATATTCATGGTTCCAATAAGGGCAATGCAATACGCACCGATCAGAGGGTCCATGCCCAAATCCTTGACATAGGCAGGCAAGTGTACGGTGATAAACGCAACATGAAATCCGCACACAAAAAATCCCAGAGTCAGAAGTACATAACCCTTGTGGCTTAATGCTTCGACCACTGCCTCGCGCAGGGTCTGTTCGCCTTGATCGCCTGCCTCTTGATTGCCTGAAGAACCGGGCAGGCAAAATGCCAACGGCACCATAATCAGGATTATCATTGCGGAGATCAAGAGCGCGTTGAACCAGCCGAAGGCAGCAATGAATCCCTGGCTGACCGGTGAAAATACGACCTGGCCCATTGAGCCGGCTGCAGTACCCACTCCCATAACCAGCGATCTCTTTTTGGGGCCGACTGCTCGCACCATCGCTGCAATAGCCAGTGTAAATGCGGAGAAGGCAATACCCAGCCCGACCAAGACTCCACCAGTCAACTGCAGGAGCAGTACACCGTCAGATTCCGCCATCCCCCAGATTCCCAGTGCATACAGAATCGCTCCGCCAATGATGATTTTGCCGGTCCCATGCTTATCTGCCAGAGCTCCTGCAATGGGTAGGCCCAGCCCCCAGAACAGATTCTGCAGGGCCATGGCAAGACCATAGATTTCTCTTGTCCATCCATTGGCGATGGTCATGGGTTCAAGATACAGGCCAAATGAGGCACGTATCCCAAAACCAATCATTGCGATCAAGCAGCCTGCTGCTAGAATGACTGGGACGGATTGCCAGCTGCTATTTGTCTTGCCCATCATTGTCTATTTCCAATGGCTGGTTCTACTGTCTTGGATGTGTTCAAGAATTTTTCCACACGGGTTTACGTTTCTCAACAAAAGCGGACATGCCTTCTTTCTGGTCCTCGGTAGCAAAGACCGACTGGAACTGGCGATGCTCAAACAGCAACCCGGACTGCAGGCTGGTTTCCAGAGACTGATTGATGCATTCCTTGATCATCTGGTTGATCGGTACGGAGTTCGAAGCGATACGAGCGGCAATTTGTCTGACTTCATCGAGAAAGCCCTCAACCGGCAATACCCGGGAGACCAGTCCAGAGTACTCGGCTTCCCCGGCATCCATCATGCGTCCGGTGAGACACATATCCATGGCTTTTGACTTGCCAATGAGTCCGGTCAATCTCTGTGTTCCACCCCAGCCCGGCAGGGCACCAATTGAGACTTCTGGCTGGCCAAATTTTGCATTCTCGGCTGCCAGAATAAAGTCGCACATCATGGCGAGTTCGCAACCACCTCCCAGTGCATATCCACTGACGGCCGCGATAATTGGTTTTCGGCACTTCTGCAATATGACCTGTAGTTTGGAAGCATTGTCAAAAAGATACATATCCATGTAGCTCCTGGATTGCATTTCCTTGATATCAGCACCGGCGGCGAAGGCTTTTTCGCTACCGGTCAGAATAATCACCTTGATCTGGTCATCATTTGACATCGTTTGCAATGCTTCAGCAAGGTCTTCCCTGAGCTGGATTGAGATTGCGTTCAGTTGATCTGGACGATTAAAAGTAATTATGCCAACGGCATCTTCTTGATCTGTAATTATGGTTTCGTATGGCATCTTGGTTGTTCGAAAAAAGTCACGATTGCATATTGTATTTGGAAGAAGGCGTGCCGGCAGTAAATATTCGTTCCTGACAAGACATCAAGCACTGGGCTGTTCAATCAGGCAGTCCCGGGTTTCAATGACGATGAAGCGTTTTCTGAAATGAGTTTGCCACACGCAAAAATACATGGACTGGTAACCCGGTCAAGTGTTGCATCTCAAAGCGGAACCGGGTTTGGCGGATAATGACCGCTCGCCAAAGTGGGTGAAATTATACGTGTAGCACCCTATAAGCCTGCAGGTCAGGGCTTTGTTCATCGACCCTCCAAAGCGTGAGATATACGCACGATGATGACATCGCCACCATGAATTCGATAGCGGATAATATACTCATACGACCCGAACGGGATGAATATTCTCGAAAATTACTATCCAGGTCCCACGGGCACCCTTTCTCGGGAAAATCAGCCAGTGCCCCTGCAGGCTGGACAATCTTATGGACTGCCCTGTTCGCTGTGTTTGCACTGTGAACGGCAATGAATGCACCAGACGCCCCAAATCCTGGTGTGCTCCTACAAGCCAGCGAACTCGACCCACCGAATGCAGATGCCGGTGACTTGGTGTTTAGCCTGTTTGACCACGCCACAATACCATCATGATTCTCTGCTTCTCCAGTAATCCCGAATTTTTTCAACGTTTCAAAACCAGCTGGCGTTCGGTTTCCAGCTTTTCTCTCAGTATCCAAAAAACGATCAGTTGCAATCTTCATCAGATAATGCGGCTTCCTGTCCCGTATTTTGCCTAAAGCTTCAAGGCGGGTTTTCATGTATTCCGTTAAACGGACATTTACCATGGTTCACTCATAACTGAAATTTACAGTATCACAAAGGTAACTACTCGTACCCTGCCTGCGTCAATACTGTTTCAAACAGGATTTGTAAATGCCTGGTTGAACCCCGGCTGGCAGCAGGCAGCGGCATCCGGCCTGAATCCGCAATCTGCCCGGTCCGTTGCCGGAGACCTTTCGTCAAAGTCCCTCGACA
>VXPI01000173.1 GCA_009839585.1 Gammaproteobacteria bacterium | reverse complement strand
GCATAACGAGTAGCCAAATAAAGATCAAGGGTAAATGCTCGCCCTCTGCCAGCGGCCAGGCAGGGGCGAGTAGTTACAATTTTTCAGGAATTATGGGTTAGCCCCTCCCGGACTGCCAGCACCGCCGCTTCAACCCGTGAATGCAGGCCCAGTTTTTTCAATATCGATTTGACGTGTAGCTTGACAGTACCGTCTGATATTCCAAGATCAAGCGCAATACGCTTGTTGCTCTGACCTTCCGTCAAGTGCCGCAAAATCTCTATCTCGCGAGGCGACAAACAATCAAAAATCGATTCCGGATTCTCATGCCTCCTGGTCTTTTGCTGAATAATGGATGCCAGCTTCCCAGCCAGCTGTGGGGCAACCACAACCTCGCCCGAAATCACTTTCTTCATGGCAGCAACCAGCTCATCAGGGGCCATGTCCTTCAACAAGTAACCGTTGGCCTGATATTGCAGACACTCCGTCAAGTCGGAAGTTTCGTCACTCGTGGTCAAAATAAGGACCGGCAGCTCTGCATGATTCTTGCGCAAGGCCCGGAGTGTCTGAATCCCATCCAGTTCCGGCATGCGAAGATCTACCATGACCACATCAGGACATTCACTGCTCACCGATTCGATGCCGTCAGCCCCATTCGAAAAGGAAGTCACTTCGACACCTCTGCGCTTCAACAATCCCTCCAGACCCTCTCTGAAGAGCGCATGATCATCAATCAATACCGCTTTCATCTCTCAACATTTATGGGTTTTTTATTGTGCCGTCCTGTCATGCATCCTGCCGATATTCAAACTCGAGCATGACTCGACTGCCTTCTCCTGGCTCGGACTCGCATTTCAGGTCTGCACCGAGTTTGGCTGCTCGTTCAGCCATAATCTGCAACCCGACATGCTCTCCCAACGGAACAGGCCCTGATAATTGCTGTTCATCGTATCCTATCCCATCATCCTCGACAACAATTCGACAAAATCCATCGCGATTTCTGATCAGTACTCTAACGTTACTAGCCCGGGCATGCTTTTTTGTATTATTCAGGGCTTCCTGGACAATGCGAATTACATCCGTTCTCATGTCCGGGGCAAGATTATCACTCTGCCACTCGTTCTGGAAAAACACCGAAAGATCCGTATCCCGTTGACATCGTTCAACCAGTTTGGTCACTGAACTAGGAATATCCTGCAACTGATAAGGTGCCCGAAACTGGCCAATCAGGGAACGCAGCTCCAGAACCGCTTCCTCAACCTGGTCTTCCAGTTTCTCCATCTCCTCCCAGGTCACCTGCTCGTCGCCCTGATGCAGGGTTTCATCCAATACCCGCACCTGAATGCGAAGACCGGAAAGTGTCTGGGCCAGTGAATCGTGCAGTTCGTTGGCAAAGCGTGCTCTTGCTTCCACCGTGTACAAACGCCCGGATTCATCGTCCAGCCGGAATTGCTCAAGCATGACTCCGAGATGCTGTCCAATACTTAAATACAGCCTGCGGTTTTCCGGATTGGCCGCTTCCTCATCATCGAAGAAAAGCTGCAAGGTTCCAAGATAAGTATCCAGATACTGAATCGGAATCCTCACGGTATACATGGGACTTGCATTCGCAAACGCCCCATGCAGGGCATCAGTTTCCTGGAAATCCACCTCCCGGTGATTCTTATTGACCTCCTGCAAACTGTCGGCCCCAGTCATGTACGGACTGTCTGCGGACAGTCCGTGGCTGTGCACCAGCTCAAGTTGACCCTGAACCAGAACCCTGATCACCGAGGCTCTCGCCTTGAACACATCACTGAAACGTTCCATAACATGACTGAACAGTTCCTCAACCGTGTCAAAGTGGGTTGATGAGCTGACAACCTCATACAGCAACTCCAGTGACAGCGTCTTCTGCTCCAGTCTCTGGGCCTGTTCGCTTACCTGATCCTTCAAACTCTGCTGCATCTCGAGCATACGCTTGCTCAAGCGATTGATCTGCTCGATCAGTCCTTCAAAATCACCACTGCCGGGTTCTGCGATTTGAGCGCCCATGTTGCCATCACTGATCTCTGCGGCCCAGTCGTGCACCTGTCGTATCGGATGGATCAGAACGGTTCGAATCATGACCATGCCGCGAACGATACAAAGTATTGCTCCCGCAGCATAAATCCAGTCGGATATCCAGAAACCCGGCCAATCGAGCCTGCTCAACAGGGTTTGTACCAGCCAGACGCAAAGCAACAAGGCTGCCCCGAAAAGCGGCAGCATAACCTGTCGGCAAATCAGCCCAAATCCTGGTCGAAACCACCGGGTTTGTGGCGGCACCAGACATTCGGGTTCGAAAGACCCGCCTGACTTTGATTTCGAATCAACCGTGTTCAAGACCATCAGACCAACAAGCAAGTCACACCCAATATACGGACAACATAGCCGACTGGACTATTCCTTTTGGCTTGGCTTGATGTGTTCCCTGTCGTTTGGATTGATAAATATGAAATGATGCTCCCCATCTTCCATTTCGACATAGTCCAGTTCTGCTCCTGCAAGCAGTTCCGTACTGGTTGGTGCAACCACAATATCAACGCCATTGCTGTTGCTGTAACTGTCGTTATGATCACCACTGTCAAACCCCATCGCATAATCAAGAGCGCCATTGGCCAGACGTCTCGCGGCAATTCTCAGGAACATGCCCTCTGACTGGGTTTCCTCCATCGAAAATCGAATTTGCCTGGCGGCTGCCTTGGAAATGGTAATCATGCGGTGTCTCTCAATAATACTGTATTCGGCTTCATGCGTGATTCTGGGCAATGTAACGGGTGAAATGCTCAACCCAGGGATAACCCTGTGTGTTTCGCAAATGCGAAAAACCCGCAAGCACGCCCTGGCGGACAAACCCATCATGCCTGCCATCGACACCATGCCCACGAACAATTTCCCAGGCATAGTCGATATCCTCGTCAATGCCCTCAATGGACGAGTGGTGAAATTCATGCGCCTTCACCACCGGGAATGATTGAGAAATTGCAAACTCCGGACCCTGATGCCAGAGATGCCTGTCTGTGGGGGCCAGCGCAACGTAACCACGTCCAATGGGGCGCTCGTTCATTCTGACATCAACCGGAAGGTATCCCGCCATGCGATGGCGACGGCCCTGCCAACCAATACTGCGGGCCAGGTACATCAGCCCACCACATTCGGCATAGACCGGACGACCGGATCCACAAAAACCAGCAATGGACGCAAGCATGGATGAATTGCACTCCAATCGTTCCGCATGCAGCTCCGGAAACCCGCCACCGATCAGCAACGCATCCACTTCCGGCAACCCCCCGTCTTCCAATGGACTGAAATAGTGAATGTCAATCCCGGCCCTCTCGATTGCCTCAATATCATCGCAATAATAAAACGAAAAAGCCTGATCGCGTGCGATGCCAAGCCTCAACCCCTTTACACATGGCAATTGTTCCCCGTAGTCCTGATGCATCAAGTCAATGCGGTGCTGTTTAAGGAGATTGATCAGCAAATCGATATCCAGTGCTGACTCGGCGATCGATGCGATCTTCTCAACACTCCGGGTGACATGTGGATCTTCAACACTCGTCAACAAGCCAATATGTCTTTCATCAATGGTCATTTCTGCCTGATGGGCCATAACACCGATCACCGGCAGATCGGTATAGTTCCTGATCGCAGAACGAAGCTTTGATTCATGCCTTTGACCCGACACGTTGTTCAGAATCACCCCAATCAGGTTAAGTTCCGGGTCGAAAGCCTGATAGCCGATCAAAAGCGGTGCAATACCTCGCGTCATGCCTTTGCAATCGACCACCAGAATGACCGATAGCCCTAGCTGTTTGGCGAGTGCTGCATTGCTGTCTGTACCCGATATGCTGACACCATCAAACAGGCCCATGGTGCCCTCAACCAGCGCCATGTCCTGACCTCGGCAGTGACATGCAAATTTTCCCGCTATCTCCTGTTCGGTCATGCTGTTGAAATCCAGATTCACACAAGGCTTGCCGGCAGCAGTCCCAATCCACATCGGATCAATGTAATCCGGGCCTTTCTTGAACGGTGCCAGATTTACCCCCCTGTTCCTGAGCGCTCGGCACAGGCCCATGGCAATCATGGTCTTGCCTGAAGAGCGACGGGTTGCCGATAACAAAAACCCCTGCATGGTCATTGCCCCAAAAGCCAGTCCCCAACAAGTCAATCAGGATGATTGTGCATGTTGCGCCTCGGCGGGAAGAAACGGCAAGACTCGAGCCGCAACAAGAATAATGATGCCAACCACGGAGACTCCGCCCACACCAAGCGCCAACTCCGGCCAGCTCGGAGCATAGTAGGCAACAACACCATCAAAAAATGTGCTTCGGACCTGCTTATCCGGGAACATTAACTGCGGATAGCCTTGTCCGGCAATCACCATGACATAGAGCAAACAGAAGCTGCCGATCACTTTCGAGATCGCGGCAGTCACCAGCCGGACACTAGTGTCCGGTTGAGCTTTTATCAAGAAAATCAGTCCGAGTGGCACTGCCGTACCAATAACAATCTGTCCTGTCCAAAACAGGAAGGTATAGATGCCGCCATTCACAAGCACAAACAATACAACATCGTAACGGGCGGCAGTATACAGGCCTGTCAAATAAAACACGCAAACCAGGAATCCTTCCAGCGCAATCAAAATCCCGAGAAGCCGCATTAGGGAAAATGAAGTTTCCGGATTCATTAATGAGCCTGATAAGCTGCCTACGATCCGGGTCACCAGTACAAACACAGCGGACCCCAGAGATAGCGATAACACAATAAACAACGGTACCATCATTGCGGAGTGGTAAAACTGTCTGGCGATAATGAATCCAAAAATCGACCCGGTTCCCGCGGTCAGCACAAATCGCCAGCCAAATGCCAATAGCCCGGCGACTTTTGCATATTGATTCATTTTGCGCTCGAACATGAACCACAGGTAGATTCCCGTCACCACGATAAATCCCGTATACAGGAAAATGTTCCAGGCAAAGATTGACTTGAAGTTATAGTGTGTCATGGCAATGATCAGACGATCAGGCCGCCCGAGATCCAGCACCAATACCAGCAAACCGCCAATCAACAGGCTTATTGCGAGCAATCCTGAGAAACGGCTCCAGCCTGAATACATGGTTCTTCCAAACAGGGAGGCCATTGAGGCAACATTCAGGGCGCCCGAGGCAGAGAGAATGAGCAATATCGCAAACACGTGTGGCAACCCCCATACTATCTGATTGTTCATGCCGGTTACCCAATGCCCTTCACTTTCCATGTAATGGGCAGCACCCAGGCCAAACAGGGCAAGAGCCACCAACGCCAATGCAAGGACGTAATAAGACGGGCTGTCGGCAGTCAGGGTGCGATAGTGCTGACTCATGGCGTTACACGTTCTGGTATCTGACCCCGGTATTCAGCTTCAGGTCTTCACGAATCTGGCGGGATGGTTCACTTTTCAGGCTGAGGGAGATTTCACTGTCCGGGTTCATCATATCGCCGAAAGTCATCGCACCTCCCCCCTCGACATGACATGCCTCGACACAGGCAGGGGTGCTGCCTACATCAACCCGGTGCGTACAGAAGGTGCAACTCTCGACAACGCCCTTGCCTCGGGGAGACCAGGGCCTCTGGCTGGTCAAATTCTCGTGAACAAATGACCTCGCCTTGTAGGGACAGGCAATCATGCAGTATCGACACCCGATACATGTATGTTTATCCACCAACACAATCCCGTCATCCCGTCGGAACGAAGCACCTGTGGGACACACATCTACGCATGGGGGGTGCTCACAGTGCTGACAAAGCATCGGCAATGAATCAACATGGGAAGTCTGCTCGTCAACCAGGTCAAGTTTGCGTATCCATTGCGCATCCGTCTCGGGCCGGCCGAGATCCTCGAGATTGTGCTCGGTATTGCAGGCAGAAACACAAGCATCGCAACCGTTACCGCATTTTTCCGTATCGATCAACAACCCCCAGCGAACCAGTTTTGATGCTGCTTCCGACGAG
>VXPI01000249.1 GCA_009839585.1 Gammaproteobacteria bacterium | reverse complement strand
ATACGTTGAATGCCCTGCATGACGTGGTTTTTGAGAGTTCTGAAGTTTCACCCAGCGGGTGATTCCGGCTTCGGGGCTGAAACTCACGGCGAACAAGATTTCGCACCTGACACGGACTGCTCTATTTATGGATTAGGACACACCGTAGCGAAAGCAACCTGATTAGAACTGTAGTACAATACCTATTTACTGAACGCCTAGGAGGATAAGATGGCGGATTCTATTGAATTCTTTATAGATAGCAAGCCATTCACTACTTACAAGGCTATGCAATCTGTTGCAGACACTCTTACTATTGCAGGCTTGTCTGCAGATCAGTTCATTCTAATTTCTTCAAAAGGTGATAAATGCCTTGATGCCAAAAAAAAATATTGAGATTCACTCCGGAGACCATTTTACGACTGAAAAACGAGACCGAGACTTGAAATCAAAAATTCCCGTCGAGATTCATTATCGAGTAAACGGAGAACAACAAACTACAACTGATTCCACTCTCTCTGTTGAGCAGATACTACGAAGTGCTGGGAAGACTGCCAGCATTGAACTACAGCAACTTGATAGTTATATTCTTGAGAACATCAAGACTGGAAATAAGTGCGAAAGTCTCACTGACATGGTCAATATTTTGAATGGGGATGAATTCTTGGCTGTACACTCCGGCGCAACTCCCGTGGCACCTCTCCTGACCCTGTGACACCTGCTGATTTGATCTGTGCCGAGCTCCGTGAGATGGGGCTCGAGCCGTGCATTGTGTCTGATAGCGGATTTATTCAAAACACGGCCGTAGTGCTGAGTCAGCTGATTCCTACAGGTAGATACAAGGGCCAAACATTCACTTTTGCGATCGGTTTCCAAGAAGATAGCTACCCTGAATACCCGCCACATTTTATTTATTTGGCCGAACTTCCTGATTCGCAACTTCCTGTCTACTCATCTTTCGATTATGACAATCGAAACTGGAAGGCGTTTAGCGTGCCACCCAGCGATTTTTGGGATAATCTTCCAGATAAAGAAAAGAACATGAAGACTTTTGTCAATAGACATCTGCTTCGATTCTGGAGACAGATTTGATCTGCGATACAGTCCTCACCCAACAGGCCCATGATAGTGCTGCCTCCCATCTACTCCGGCACGTCAACGCTGGACAGATGCAGGAGGACCTTTGTTTTGCTCTTTGGCGCCCGTCAACAGGAGCCAAGAGGACGTCTGCCATTGTGTTCGAGATACTGCTCCCTGCTCCAGATGAACGGACTCTACATGGGGGTGCCAGTTTCGAGCCCTCTTACTTAACGCGTGCTGTTCGACTTGCCATGCGATCCGGTGCTGGATTAGCATTTATGCATAATCATTTCACCGGTGGTTGGCAGGACATGAGTGTGCCGGACGTCATCGCCGAGCGAGATCGAATCTCACCTGCTGCCCGAGCAACTGGTTTTCCTCTCGTTGGGCTTACGCTTGGCACGGACCAAAGCTGGAGTGCCCGATTTTGGATTTGGGATGGGGACACTTTCAATCGCAATTGGTGCAAAAAAGTCCGCGTCGTCGGTCGAAGGTTTCAAGTTACGTTCAAAGATCGACCAGTCAGCCAGCAACACAGACTTTTGTTCCGAACGGTAGACACTTGGGGCGACGAGTGTCAACGAGACATCTCTGGGCTACATTTTGGCATCGTTGGGGTTGGAAGTGTCGGTTGCGTGATTGCCGAAGCGCTGGCAAGGATGGGTGTAGAACAACTTACAATTATTGATCCTGATCGGATCGAAGCACACAATTTGGACCGTCTTCTCTATGCGTCGCAGGAGGATATTGGCTGTCTAAAGGTTGATCTGGTCTCTCGACATGCTAAGCGGTCTGCTACGGCAACAAAGTTTAAAATTATTACTTACTCTTCGCCAATTCAAAATGAGCAGACCCTTGCCGCTGCTCTCGATTGCGATATCCTGTTCTCTGCAGTTGATCTCCCACTCCCTAAAGATCTTTTGAATCATATTGCTTTCGCACATTGCATTCCTGTTGTATCTGGAGGTATATTTATCGACAATAAGCCAAATGGTACCTTGGGCCAGGCTGCTTGGGGTGTCACGACTGTAGGCCCAATGTTTCGTTGTCTACGATGTGATGGTCAATACACCAGTTCAGACGTTGTCCTTGAAGTCGACGGTTCTTTAGACAAACCAGCCTATATTCGGCATCTAGCAGAGACCGGCCAAATACCTCGCAACCAAAATGTATTCCCCTTCAGTGCAAACCTCGCGACCTCTATGGTCATTGAGATGATTAGGCTTGTCATAGCAGACACATGGTGGCCTGACCGCGCTGGCCGACAGCATTACAGCATGATACCAAATCGTCTTGACGTGAAGAGTCTGAAGTGTAATGAACATTGTTCGGTTAAGGAAAAGGCCGTGCTCGGTGATGACTTCAAATACCCATTCCTTCAAGCTACTACCCATCAAGACCCTACCAGCGAATCCGTCATTAAACGTTTTCTCGGAAAGTGTGAATGTTTCCTTATCCGGTTGCTGTCGTTTCGAAGAGATCGCTGATGCCTCGAATAAGTGAAATTGAAATACAGAATGTCCGTTGTTTCAACTCAGTTCAGCGGGCGAACTTGGGGCGTATCACATTGCTCGTGGGTGAAAATAACGTTGGCAAGTCCACTTTTCTGGGATGCTACAACGCATTCGCTAACCTTTCTAATTTTGTGGATTTGCCCGGGGGCAATCCGTTCGACTTCCCTCCATTCTCCATGGGTAGCTATGATACTATCGCTCGATCTGGCACAAGCGACTTTACAGTTGCCGGAAAATATGACAGCCACATACATTCAGCAGCTCGATTTTGTTTTGGTCGTAGTAGCAACAGAAAACAGCTTTTCGAAAAGCATGTGGCATTTACATTTTCTGGAAAGGGCAAACTACCTACTCACATCAACATAGCTACTAGCAATGGTGAAGGCGGGAGGGAGGGAATGCGTTTGTCATTCCAAGGACCAGATTTCAATTTTCATATAGACCGGGCCGAGATTTCTTTTGTACCCATTTCCACTTGGTTATCTCGTAATGTCCGACAGGGCCACCTTCCCTATAATGCTGATATGGCGATTTTCAAAAAGCGCAAAGTACCCCCGTCCAAAGAAATCGTTGAATTTGGCAAGTTTATTAACTTTTTCCGCTCTGAAATGCCGTTGCCGGGGGGGTGCTGTTTTCATGTAAATGCCTTGGAACCAAATATACCCCCAAGGAAACGCAGATATCAAGAACCACCTCGTTATATGAGAGACGCTGCGGACAGGGCTAGCCTCATCCGTGCCGGTTCAACACTAGGCCTTTGGCAAAACCTTGAGTTGGACGATGCCATATCAGGCGTTGGCACGGAAGTTAACGTAACTATAGTTGGTGGTTCGTACAATCTATTCGATGTAGGCTACGGGGTGCATTCATTGTTGCCGCTTGTTAACACTATAGCCAATGCCGAAGTGCCAAGCATTTTCTTGCTACAACAGCCGGAAGTTCATGTACATCCCGTAGCTCAAGCTAAGTTGGCCCAGTACATGGCAGAAGGGCCGCACGATTTCATAATAGAGACGCACAGCGACCATCTCGTCGATCGTTTTCGATTGTGCGTAATGAAACAAGTGTTACGACCAGATGAGTTGGCGATCCTGTACTTTGAAAAAGACAAGGATTGCACTGAAACCAAAATCTACAATATCTCGGTTGACTCACAGGGAAATATAGTAAACCCTCCTGACAGCTATCGAGAATTCTTTTTGACAGAAACAGAACGTTTACTCGGGCTTCAATAGATTGGTCAGGTAAATGTGCGTTGTCGCAATCGTGGATGCTGATTCTCTGCCGGTACTTGCCACTAGGCAAGGTCCTGGAGATGAATTGTTTCTTTCATGGATTAGAAGTCGACATGGAGTTATAGCGTTTCCGAGTTCTGGACAATACCGCACTGAAATTCAAAATAATCGCGCGGTAATGATGCTTATCCAACGGTATGAGCAAGGTGGGCAACTCAGAAAAATTTCAGCCGGACAGCTGGAGACCGCTGACGATCAAATAAGACAAAAATGTCACCGCTCAAATGACCCGCATATCCTATCATTAGCACTTGCAAGCGAGGCCAGAGTCCTTTGCTCTAATGATGATGACCTCCGTTCCGACTTTAAAGATAGAAATGTTCTACCACCGATGGGTCGTCTATCACGTTTATTGTATCCTTTTAATGGCAATCGCAGACAACGTCGTGATTTTCTGAATAGACAACGCTGTGCTGATCGACGGTAATACTATGGATATTCTTGCCTGTAAGTCAGCTGATACTCCTGTGTCGCCTCTACTTGTCGCCTCTACTAAGATCTAAATCAGCGGGCTTCAGCCGTAAGATACCAATAGGTTACCTGTTTTACTGGCTCTGAAAATCCTCGTGTCGGCAGTTCGATTCTGCCCCGGGCCACCACCTCCTATTATCATCTCCTATTGATACATTGTCCCAAGCGATGCTTGAGTGCGGGTCTCGTATCGCCAGGTTGATTGTCTGGCAGTAGCAGGACAGGTCAGGGGATATAATCAACATATATTTCGTGATGGAGATGTTTTCTGCATGATCAGGAGCCTTTTGTTATTTGCCGTTGTGATCGTATCGTTTATGGTCAAGGCTGAGGCTGAAACCCTGACGATCCTGCATACCAACGATCTGCATGCCCGGATTGAACCAGTTAATCAGTACAACAATATCTGTACCGATGAGGGCAATACCGGGAGTGTGTGCTTTGGCGGATATGCAAGACTTGCAGCAGCGGTCCAGACTGAACGCGAGAAATCCGGACATTCAATACTGGTCGACGGTGGAGATCAATTCCAGGGATCGCTCATGTTTACCCACTATCAGGGACAGGCGTTGGTAGGGATGATGAACAGGGTGCGTTACGATGGAATGACTGTAGGCAATCATGAATTCGATCTGGGACCACAGGCATTACGCAGATTTATCCAGCAAGCAGAGTTTCCGGTTTTATTATCCAATGTTGATATTTCCGAAGAGCCTCTATTGAACGATATTCTGAAGCCTTCAGCCGTCATTGAAAAAAACGGTTATCGGTATGGCTTGATTGGATTGGCACCCGTCAATACAGTCGAACTATCATCACCCGGACCAAATACTACATTTACAGATCCGGTCAGGGCTATTTCTCGGGAAATAAGCAATCTAACCAGTCAGGGAATCGATCGAGTAATTCTACTCTCGCATTCTGGATATGATGTGGACCAGCATATTGCAGCGAGTGTTGATGGCATCGATGTCATAGTAGGAGGACATACCAATACGTTTCTATCCAATCAAGATGACGAGCAATCGGAAGGCCCTTATCCAACCTGGGTGAAATCACCCAATGGAACTGCTGTAGCAATCGTTCAGGCCTATGCCTACGGAAAGTATCTGGGTCGACTTGATGTCACATTTGATGATCGTGGAAGAATAATCTCCGCAATGGGGAATCCGATCCTTCTCGATGGCAGGATCACGCAAAATCAGAAAATAAGAAATAAAATAGCAGAACTAGCCAAACCATTGAATGAACTACGCAATCAGGTAATCTCGAAAGCAGTAAATCCAATAGATGGGATTCGCACCAATTGCCAGATCAGGGAATGCAAAATCGGTAATCTGGTCGCTGATGCGATGCTTGCTCAAATGAAATCACAGGGTTATGACATCGCAATTACCAATGCCGGCGGGTTGCGCAGTTCAATTGATCAAGGTGAAATTACCATGGGCGAAGTGCTTGCCGTGTACCCATTTCAAAATCGTCTTTCCAGTTTCGAGTTGACCGGAGCAGATATTCTAGCTTCGTTGGAATCTGGGGTCAGTCTGGTGGAAAAGGAAAGTGGACGATTTCCACAGGTATCCGGGCTTCGGTTTCGGTATTCTCGCATGGCAGACAATGACTCTGCGAAAGTTTACGATGTTGAAGTTGATCAGGGAAATCAGT
>VXPI01000033.1 GCA_009839585.1 Gammaproteobacteria bacterium | reverse complement strand
TCAAGGTCTGCATGCAGCGGGGCTTTGACCAAATTGCTCAAGGCTTGCTATTCTGGTTGAGGTGCAGGCAGTATGTCTCAAGTGTTCCTGCTAATCAATGCCGCTTGCCGGGTTCGGGTTCACCACATGTGAGACATGCGGGTTCGGTTACGCACATTGCTGAAGGTGCTTCATTGGGGCCGGTTCTGCATGTAGAGGTCATGCAGTACAAAAACCTGCTGGAGTACGACGACCAAAGGATGTTCGATACCGTTTACTCATGACAACCGGTTTCTGGAATTGTGTTTTTGGGGTGTCTGACGAGCCATCTTGACACCTTGCGACGATTTGATAACGCACTCACAGCCAAAATGATTGTGCGGCCACGCTAAAGCAGCAATTCAATCCAGTGATGAACAGGTTTTCCCGGATCAGACAAGTGCATCTGGCACCCGATGTTTGCCGTACACACGAGGTCTGGGGCGCTTTCATACAGTGCGTTTAGCTTATTTTGCCTTAGCCGACTGGATATGGCAGGCTGCAACAGCGAATATGTGCCTGCTGAACCACAACATAGGTTGCCATCTTTCACTGGCACAACATCGTAACCGGACCACTCGAGAATTTTCTCGATACGCCCCGGAAGCTTTTGACCGTGCTGCAGGGTACATGGCGCATGAAAGGCAACCTTCTTTCCACGGTCCGGGGATTTGGGTTTGCCGTCTATCTCTCGTTCAATGATCTCAGAGAGATCAAGGGTTTTCTCTGCGATGCGGGTTGCCTTCTCCAGATACTCGCTGTCGTGACGAAACAAGTGGGGGTATTCACGGATTGTCACCCCACAGCCACTTGCCGTCATTACAAATGCCTCAATGCCGTCAAGGTGGGGTGTCCAGACATCAATCAGCTTTCTGGCAACTTCAATGCCCTTGTGTTCGTTCGTGGTGTGCAGGTCGACCGCACCGCAGCAGCCTGCAGCCGGAACCTCAATCATGGAGATTCCGTAGCGTGACAGTACCTGGGCAGCAGCTCTATTGGTATCGGGTGCCAAGGCACCTTGGGCACAGCCCGACAAGGCAATCATGGTTCTTGGGCTTTTCTGGTCTGGCCAGTCCAAAGCCGGTTTCCGTGCGACAGGAATTTTTTTCCTGATGATTTTCGGTGCAAGTGGCTTCACCCACCCGGCCATAGTGGACATCAGTTTGAAGAACCTGGGTTGCCGGAGCATTGCGGCAATCATTGAACGGAACAGGGTTTCAAATCCACCCCGCCTGGTTTTACTGCTCAATGTGGCTCTGCCAAGCTCCAGTATTTTCGCGTATTGCACTCCTGATGGACAGGTTGTCTCACAATTTCGGCAGGTTAGACATCGATCAAGATGAAACTGGATTTTGTCCAGAGATTGTCTTTCTCCCTCGAACATTTGCTTCATGAGGTAGATTCGGCCACGTGGACCATCCATCTCGTCCCCAAGAAGTTGATAGGTCGGACAGGTTGCATTGCAAAACCCGCAATGCACACATTTGCCGATCAGGGCTTCCGCTTCCTCACCGGTTCTTGTATCCTGGAACTCTACTGCAAGAGAAGTCTTCATATCAGATCCCGCTATACATGCGACCGGGATTCAGTATTCTGTCGGGGTCGAATACGTCTTTCAGTCGCTGCTTGATGCGCATGGTTGCCGGATGAAGCTCCTGAAACACTTCCTGTGAGCGGTCTGCATTGCAAAACCGTTCAAGCCAGCCACCCTGCCCGGATAAGCCCTGTTGCAATTCAGATTCGTTAACCTCTTCCCCATACCAGCGCAATGCGCCGCCCCAATCGACAAGAACCGGTTTGTGTGAGGAAATCACCGGAGCCGAGGGTTTCTGAAATACTTTCAACAGTCTCTGGCCTTGCCTGAAGAATGGGTGTGTATGGGTATTGACCTGATTCCAGATCGGGTCATCCTCATTGATGGTTCCACCAATGTTTTGTGCAGCTGACTTCACTCCGGCCTGACTGCCTGACAGCCTTATGCTGGCAACCCCATTGCACCAGGCTGAAGCGCTGATCGGATAAGGCTTGCCAGAGAGGGAATTGAATTTTGATATCGCTTGATCCACATCCGGAATTTCCATGTTCAGGGTCCACTCACATTCTGGTTTGGGAATGACCTTGAGAGATACCTCCAGGACAATGCCAAGACATCCCAGTGAGCCGACCACCAGCCGCGAAATATCAAATCCCGCAACATTCTTGATTACCTGACCTCCAAATCGCATGTTGCGCCCATCACCCGTCAACAACCGAACACCCAGAATAGAGTCCTGCACATTGCCACGATAAGGTCTTGCCGATCCTGAAAGGCCCAGTGCAATTGACCCGCCAATGGTAGAATCCGGCAGACAATTCGGGGGTTCAAACCCGATCATTTGCTGGTTGTCCTGCAAGATTTGTGAAAGGGAGTCGACTGTTGTACCCGCCTTTACGGTCACTACAAGCTCTGTCGGACTGTACTCAACAATGCCATGGTGGCCGGACAATGACAAAGGGGTCCCGACAATCTCTCTCCCGTAAAATTTACGAGTACCTCCCCCTTCAATAGCTATAGGATTGCCGGATTGGCGGGCAGTATCAATTGCCTCCCGGAGAGCCGGGTAATCGTCCTCTTGCATTAGAAACGCTCAAGATGAGGAAACGGTACTTCGCCATGGTGCACATGCATTGCATTGTGCTCGGCACAACGAGCCAGTGTCGGAATGGCCTTGCCGGGATTCAGCAGCGAATCCGGATCAAAACACCGTCTTACCGCATGAAAGATTTCTCGTTCATCATCCGTAAACTGAAAACACATATCACCGATTTTTTCGATGCCAACCCCATGCTCTCCGGTAATTGTCCCGCCCATTTCGACACAAAGCTGCAGAATTTTCGAACCCAGCTCAATGGTTTTTTCCATTTGCCCGGGAATTCTCGCATCATAGAGAATCAGGGGGTGTAGATTACCGTCTCCAGCGTGAAAGACATTGGCAGTCCTTAACCCGTACTCTTGGGATAACTGTTCAATTTTGGTCAACACCTCGCCGATGGCTTTTCTGGGGATGGTGCCGTCAATGCAATAGTAATCAGGCGATATTCGACCGACAGCAGGAAATGAAGCCTTTCGCCCTGACCAGAATAATTGCCGTTCATGCTCGTCCTTCGCAATGCGGATATCCTTGGCATGATTGTTACGGAATGTTTCTTCGACCTGTTCAATCTGCTGGGCCACTTCATCCTCGGTTCCGTCCAGCTCACACAGCAAAATGGCTTTTGCGTCCACGGGATAACCGGCGTTCACAAAAGCCTCTGCGGCACGGATTGCAGGATTATCCATCATCTCAATCCCAGCCGGGATGATTCCGCTTGCGATGACTGCTGCGACGCTGTCTCCTGCATTCTGGACGGAATCAAAGATGCCCATGACTACTCGTGCGCATTCGGGGATGGGGAGTAGCTTGACGGTCGCTTCCACGACGATCCCCATCATTCCTTCCGAACCGACCATCAGGGATAACAGGTTAAAGCCTGGCGAATCCAGCGATTCATGTCCTAAATCGACAAGATCACCCTCAATGGTTGCAACCTTGACTGCAACCACATTATGTACGGTCAATCCGTATTTCAGGCAGTGAACACCGCCGGAGTTTTCGGCAATATTGCCCCCGATTGAGCAGGCAATTTGCGATGAAGGGTCTGGAGCATAATAAAGCCCGAGGTGTTCAACCTCTTTCGAGATTTTCAGGTTCGTCATTCCCGGTTCAACCCGCGCAGTCCGGTTTTCCGTGTCGACCCCCAGTAACCTGTTCATCCTTGACAGACTAAGCACGATACCTTCAGGGTGCGGCAAGGCACCCCCCGAGAGGCCGGTTCCAGCACCACGCCCAACCACTGGAATTCCGTTCTCGCGACAGACCTTCAAAGCTGTCATGACATGTTCAATGTTGTCTGGTAAAACCACCAAACCGGGCAGTTCACGAAATGCACTTAAGCCATCGCACTCAAAAGTTCGAAGTGCTGCTTCATTGGAAACCAGGCAACGCTCCGGCAAGACTTGTGAGAAGAGTTGTGCCAGTTGTTCCGTCTTCATGATAATTCCCTGTCGTTTAGTTGACCGTCTATTGTATGATAAAAGGATGGACTAGTGATTAATCCCCCCTGCATTGCGAACACTCTCACCACTGGACCGAATATTAATGGAGGCTTCACGAGCACTTCATGCTGTCTATGGTTCTCCGGCTCAAAGCCGGCCCTACCCGGCAACAAGCGAAAATACGGAAGATTTCGGTAAAGAAGACTCCAATCG
Source organism: Gammaproteobacteria bacterium (assembly GCA_009839585.1). Taxonomy (GTDB): domain Bacteria; phylum Pseudomonadota; class Gammaproteobacteria; order Arenicellales; family Poriferihabitantaceae; genus Poriferihabitans. The sequence continues at coordinate 1,766 of VXPI01000033.1, read as the reverse complement.
CTCGGTTGCCTACATGCGGGTAAACCATACTGGGGAGGTATGTGCCCAGGCCCTCTACCAGAGCCAGGCGATGACCGCGCGAAACTCCGTGAATCGGGACCATATGCAGCATTCTGCGGAAGAAGAGCTGGACCATCTCGCCTGGTGTGAACGGAGGATCAAGGAACTGGGCGGGCACAAGAGTCTTCTGAATCCGCTGTGGTATGCGGGTTCTTTTGCAATCGGTACAGTAGCCGGACTAATTGGTGACCAATGGAATCTGGGATTTGTGGCAGAAACGGAAAAACAGGTCGTTGAACACCTTGAAAGTCATCTGACCCGTCTTCCAGAAACGGACTTGAGAAGCCGCGAAGTAATCATGCAGATGCAGGCCGATGAAGCCCAGCATGCCAATCAGGCCATACAGGCAGGGGCTAAAGCACTCCCTGCCCCTATCAAGTTACTGATGAAAATTGGAGGCCGAATCATGACCTCGACAGCCTACCGACTGTAAACTGGCAGATAGTGCCAATCAGGAATATTCTATCTTGAATGAGGGTTGAAGGGTTTTGGTCTTGGAAAACGGGACCGAATATCATGCTGGGTCAAATCCATGTGTGCCCTCGTGTACTCTTCGCTAGCGTTCTGATACGGCGTGTAATCCCAGTCGGTTCGCTTCCCCTTGACCAGCGCCGCATGCACCATCCGGCGACGATTCTGGTCCTGGATGATTTCCTGTTTGAGAGCGTTACTGTCCCAGTGATTCATTGCAAGAGATCGAAATCGCTTCATCAAGTCCTGGTTTTCAGGGGTTTCAGCCAGATTGGTCCGTTCATCAGGGTCAGACTGGACATTAAACAGAAGTTCCGGATCGGTATCGCAACAGATATACTTGTATTGACCCTCACGAAGCATCAGCATGGGTGCACTGGTACCTTCAGCAAGGTACTCGCTGATGACAATCTTTCCACCAGCCTCTTGCTCGCCCAGACACTGGGGCCAGAGACTCTGGCCATCAATTGGATCAATGGGTTCCGGTTGGCGAAACTCACGGGTACTTGCGATATCAAGAAGCGTTGGCAAGACATCAACATGGGCGACTGGTGAGTCAACCTTTCTGGAAGATAACCTGTCAGGATGATGGATAATCAGGGGAATCCGGGCAGACCATTCCCTGAGCGACATTTTATACCATAGGCCATATTCGCCCAGCATATCGCCATGATCGGAAGTAAAGACTATGAGCGTGTTTTGCTCCAGCCCGCATTCCTGGAGCACATCCTGAAGATGCCCTACCCACTCATCGATGTAGCTGACATTTCCGTAATAGGCACGCCGGGCATTGATGATGTCCTCTTCAGTAATCGAAACCGCATCAATATCGATCATTGATTCGTGCCGGGTATTGTGGGGATCGGGTTGTGAATCCGGTCTGGGTATTTTTGGCAGGCTAATTTTCCTGTTCTCATACATCGCCCAGTATTTCTGGCGGGTGGCATATGGATCGTGTGGATGTATGAAACTGGCAACCAGACACCAGGGTCTTGGATCGTCGGAACGGGATTGATCATAAATTTCCCTGACTGCGGAGGCTCCGACCAGATCATCATAGGCGAGTTGATTGGTAATCGCGGCAACCCCGGCCTGTGCGACACTTGACATGTTGTGATACCAGAGATCAACCCGCTCATCCGGCCGGGTCCAGTCGGGTACCCAGCCGAATTCCGCTGGGTAGATATCGGTGGTCAGACGCTTCTCGAAGCCATGCAATTGATCCGGCCCCACAA
>VXPI01000261.1 GCA_009839585.1 Gammaproteobacteria bacterium | reverse complement strand
ACGTAGTATCTGACAGCCGTTGCCTTGAGTTCTGTCCTTCGGATGTCTTCCATTTCAATCCCGACCGATTACAAGATTCAACATGAGCGATAAAACCAGGCATAGTTTCCAGACCCGGGAGGTACACGATGGCGTGGTACCCGATCCGACAACCGGTGCGATACTGACGCCAATTTACCAGACTACAACCTATGTTCAGGAATCCGTTGACCAGTATCTGGAAAAAGGGTATTCCTACAGCCGTTCAGGCAACCCTACAGTAGCCGCACTGGAAGAGAAAATCACTTCACTGGAAAACGGTGTTGGTAGTGCGTGTTTTGCAACGGGCATGGCAGCCACCAGTGCTACCATGATGGCTTTGCTGAATCATGGAGATCACTGTATTCTGTCGGATGTCGTATATGGTGGAACGCATCGACTTTCGACTCAGGTATTATCCCGATTTGGTGTGGATTTCAGTTTTGTCGATACTTCAGACCCGGTTAATGTTGCTCAGGCGGTACGGCCGGAAACACGTCTGATTTTTACCGAAACACCGGCAAACCCGACCCTCAAGCTGACGGATGTTGCAGCAGTTTCAGAAATTGCCAGGGAAAACAACATCCCTCATGTCGTCGACAACACTTTTCTGACACCGTATTTTCAGAGACCGCTGGAACTCGGTGCTGACATATCCCTGCATTCAACTACGAAATTCATGGAGGGACACAATATCAGTGTTGGCGGCTCGATTACTGCAAATAACCCGGAAACGCTTGAGTCGATCAAGTTCGTGAGAAACTGTCTGGGAAGCAACATGACTCCAATGGTTGCATTCTATACACTACAAGGATGCAAGACTTTAAGCACCCGAATCCGGGCCCAGTCAGAGAATGCGGCCCGGATTGCTGATTTCCTTACTACTCATGATGCTGTTGAGCGGGTATGTTATCCGGGTCTTGATGGTTTTCCTCAAAAGGAATTGGCAACCCGTCAGGCAAGCGGGTTTGGGTCGATGCTCTGGTTTGAGGTAAAAGGCGGTGTTCAGGCAGGTAAACAATTGATGAACACACTCGAGTTATGGAGCCTTGCTGAAAACCTGGGGTCTGTCGAGTCGCTGGTTACCCATTCCGTGACTATGACGCATGCGGATATGCCGCGTGAGGAACGAATGTCGGTCGGGATTACGGATGGGCTGGTTCGCCTTTCGACCGGCTTGGAATCGGTCGATGACTTGATAGCGGATCTCAAGCAGGCATTAGACCGGCTATTATGCAAATGAGGCAAACTAGGAAAGTCGCAGAAAAAAGTGCCGTAATTCAGTTCTCACCAAAAACCGGCTTCAGTCGCAATACACAATGAACGATAGCCTCAAGAAATTTCTTGTTCCCTTGATCAGTTGGTGCATTGTTGTATGGATCTGCAGGGTATTCCTGACATCGATTCCCTATAAATTTACAAACCACCCTGATACCCAGCATATATTTGGAACGATCGGAAATTGGATGGGCGAGGTATTTTTCGAGTGGCTGGGTACGTTTTTTGCCCGGTTTGGACCCTATCTCGTCGGCAGTTTTGAAATTCTTACCTCGCTAGTTCTGATTGCACCAGCGATATACTGGATTTCAGGCCTGCTTGGCATGTCGAAAAGTCAGGGAGTGCGCCAGAAATTCCATCAGTTTGGGGGACTCATGGCGAGTGCCGTGATGACTGGCGCAGTATTCTTTCACCTCTTCACTCCCCTGGGAGTTGAAGTTCTGCATCAGGGCGAATCGGATGAAGGGTCGCTATTCTATGCGGCAGTTTCCATCGTTCTCCTGGGTGTGGTGCTTTTCCTGCTTAATCGTCGAACTGGTTCCCTGCCCGGTTAAAGTTGAGAAGTTGAGTGAATCATTTGGAATGTTACGCATGGCAAAGTCATTTACTCATGGGGTTCATTCATACCCATGGAAAATCTCCGTGCCTTGTTGACCTATGCCGACTTTTGCTGTGCCGCTCTTTCCATTTCCTGACCCAGTATAAAACTAAAATAGCTCGGTAACGCCGCCTTGTAATTCGTAGTTCCCAGCGGAGACCAAACATAGTCCGTTTCGATCATCTTGCGGAAAATTCTGTCTGTTTCGACTATATTCCGGCCCTGCCTTTCAAGCTCCTCTTCTATCATTTCCTCCATGCACAGCCTGTTGACACCGCCGATATCCCGTAATCGTTCTGTCAGGGACACCAGCAACCTGCTGTCTTCTTTCGACCATCGATCAAATCTGGACTGATCTGCCAATTGCTTGCGTTTGCTTATCTCCGGACGAACAAGTGCCACGTCTGCTTCTCCTATAACATTCTGACCTGTTTTCTCGATACCCAGCTTCCAAAGCTCGCTCCCCCAGTATTGAAGATAGGTCGGATATCCCTGTGCATCCTCGACCACCTGATTCATTGCTGAGCGGGTGATTTTTATTGAAGAGGTCGACATCGGGTACTCTATTGCTGCTGCAGAATCCCTGTCATTGAGCAGATCCAGGGATATATAGTCGCTTCGCTCCTCATAAGAAACCCCGGCCTCTCCAATCACGTCGAGTAATAGGGGCTTGCCGGCGAATACGCCTACGACTGGGCCATCCTTTCGACGAATCATTTCAATGTCGTCCACCACCGCCGCCAATACATCCGGGGATAGTCGGTGTGCTTCATCGACCATGAAAACCACGGGTCGTTTCCGGCATTTTTCTGCCAGATAACCACAAACACTGGACCAGCTTTTTTCTTTTGCACTCCATTGTGCCGACAGGATATTCAAGTCGGCAATCACTTTCTCTGGCAATAACGAATTGCGGAACGAAATACCGATGTCGTCAATCAGGGTCTTGCGAGCTTCCTCGACTGTCTGCATGGCATTCACCGCAGTCATGATCACCGCTGATTTTCCTTTATCCCTGTTGAGTGATTTCAATTCTTTCCCAACCTGCTCAAGCAGACTCGTTTTCCCCATACCTCTTGGAGCGAAGATATACAGGTTGCTGGTTACCACCTCTCCGCCGATTGTTCTTCCCAGCAATTCGTAAAGCTTGTGCTTATCGTCCTCCCGACCTGCCAGGAAAGGAGGCACTTTACCATGCCCTGCTGTAAACGGATTGTTTGCGATATTAAGTTTTGCGCTTGCCATCGTTTGATCTTTTAAGAGAAGTTGAAAACCGGTTTCCATATACCTCCGGCTCTACTGCAGTTGGGTGAGTGTCTAATAAACATGCAGAAACTGGGAATCAGCATTGATTTCATGAGTAGTTGTTAATTTGGCGATAGGCAGGCACCATCATCAAAGAAACTTGTAAAATTGTCAAGATGCATGCCGCAATGACATAATGGTACTGAGAATATCCTGTGCTATCCATCCTCTTCTATCCATATTGATTCTGGTAGAATACCCGCATTGCGTCCCCGTAGTTCAGCAGGATAGAACGGTCGCCTCCTGTAAATTGGGCATCGGGGTTGGAAACTCCCTGCATGAATCCACTCAAATTAGGGGAAACCTTAACGGTTCAGGCCGATGGCAATCCCTAGCCAAGCCATAAGTTGGAAGGTGTAGAGACTAGACGGGTGGGACCTACAAGCGATTATGCTCATGGTCAAGAGATAGTCCAGACTCCAAACAGTCATGAACTGGCAGTGAAAACTGTAGTGGGTATGAAGCGACAGGTCAGAGGTTCGAATCCTCTCGGGGACGCCATATTAACTGCTTCATGTGTTTTTGGTGAATACCGGCCTTCCCTCTTCTATCCACCTTCTTGATCTATCGGGTCGAGTTGCCCTGGTCACTGGTGCATCGGGAGGACTGGGCGCCCACTTTGCACATGTACTTGATCAGGCAGGGGCAACGGTCGCAATTGCAGGACGAAATCGTACCAAACTCGGTCATACAGCTTCTGGCTTATCGAATAGGACGCTATCAGTCGAACTCGATGTGCAAAGCGACCCATCAATCACGGTTGCCGTAGGGTCTGTGGTTAATGCTCTGGGGCCGATCAATATTCTGGTCAATAATGCCGGAATCACCCATTCAGCCCGTTTCACTGGAATCGAAAAAGAGATCTGGTCTGAAATCATGGAAACAAACTTGCACGGGATGTATCGGCTTTCACAGTTAGTTTCCCGGCATATGCTGGAAAACCAGAAACCAGGCTGTATCGTGAATATCGCCTCTATCCTTGGAATGCAACCGGGTTTCGGCCAAGCAGCCTATTCAGTCTCAAAAGCCGGAGTTATCCAACTTACCAAAAGCATGGCAATGGAACTTGGCACCAAAGGAATTCGTGTAAATGCGCTCTGTCCCGGCTACTTCAAGACAGACATGAATCGTGAGTATCTGGATTCCGATGCCGGGGTGGAATATATCGAAAAAACACCGGCCGGTAGGACTGGACTACTGCATGAACTGAATATTCCATTATTAATGCTGGTCAGTGATGCCGGTAGTTTTCTCAATGGTGCCGTGATACCCGTCGATGGTGGGCACCTGGTTCAATCATTGTAATCTTGCAGGCCTGAAGAAGAGGCCGACCGTCCGGGCTGTCGCAATACTTCCAAACAGGGTGACAAGGCATTAACTCATCCCAGCATGGCTTTGCCAGGAGTCTTAGCTCTTGCGTCAATATGATTCAGTCAAGACTGGGTCGGCACCGGGTTACCTGCTCAATAACCCTACACGCAAAATCAGACTTGAAGAACCACTTTGGGAGCAGCACATTGTCCCTCGAAAATCTGCCTAAATGCTTCTGCTCCACTGTCCAATGGTCTTGGTGAAATCCAGTCAAGGGATCCCAAAGCCCCGCTATGTAGTTTTTCAAGAGTAACTCGAAGATCGACAGGAGAATACGTATAGCAGCCGATGAAGGTAATTTCCTGGAGTGTCATGCGACGAGTATCTAACTGGCCTTCATTGTCCATGAGGCCAATATGTACCACAACACCGCCGGGTCGAACACAATCTACTGCAGTACTGCGGGTTCTGGCATTGCCTACCGCATCAAACACCAAATCATAGGCTTCTTTATCCGGTGGACTCTCCATCGGATCAAACACTGAGCAATCCGTATGTTCCATTACAGTCTGGCGTCGAAGGGCATTGGTTTCTGAAATATCAGTTTGGGATCCCTTGTCCTTGAGAGCAAGCGCAGTCAATAACCCGACAGAACCGGCACCGATAACAAGAGACCTCGTTTCGCTAACTGGTCGTAAAACCGATCGTTCGGCAAGATTTACAGCATGAATCGCAGTAGCTCCGGGTTCTGTAAGTGCAGCCTTGTCAGCATCCACTCCTTCTGGCACTTCAATCAAGTTTCGTTCGGGAATTGCGATCATTTCAGCAAACGCACCAGGGCGATACATTCCGATCAAATCACGCTCGGCACACAGGTTTTGTCTTCCGGACAGGCAATAGTCACACTGCATACAGGTAATCAGGGGATTCAGTACCACACGACTACCAGGACTGGACCCTTCCATAACTGTACCCACAGCTTCGTGTCCCAGAATAAGGGGCGGGACCCGACGTTCATCATGCCCCAGATAGGCGTGCATGTCGGAACCGCAAATTCCGACACTCTGAATCTTAACCAGCGAGTCCCCTGGTCCTACTTCAGGTTCCGGTTCATCGCGGTAAGCCATCTCTTGTTCGGCAGTATAGACTAGTGCCTTCATAACTCACTCCACTGTTTGGACAAGGAAAAAATACACTTCAATATTTTACTCAACGGATTGCCGACAAGCATCACGGTCAATTTGCTGGTTAGTATGCGGGGCCATTGCAAATTCATGTCATCGCCTGCAACTGAACGACGAGGGATGACACCAAGGCCTGCCGGAGCATTTGTCATGCGGGAGAAACATCAGACCCTATATCGGAGACGGGCAGTTTTTCAATCCCATACCCTACCTTGCAGTAAACCCGCCATCGACAAACAGCACTTGTCCAGTTATGTATTTCGATGCTTCAGATGCCAGAAAAATCAAGGCTCCAGAGAGGTCTTCCATTTCCCCGTTCCTGCCAATAAGAGTCTGGTCAGCTGCCCACTGCCGAGTCGTTGAATAAGAAAATACAGGCTCGGTTAATTC
>VXPI01000369.1 GCA_009839585.1 Gammaproteobacteria bacterium | reverse complement strand
GTCCACGCGCATGATCATCTATGGTCCACGCGGTAATGGGAAAACTGCCATGTTGCGTTTTTTTCAGAAAGAAGTCCTAATCAGACTGACGGAAAAATAGAAATTTTCTTGGTCATGCCTTCAGAATTCAAGTACTTGGGAGAGCTGGCCCGCCTGGTCATCGGCAATGATCAGAGCCTGTTCAGGAAAGTCCAGAATTGATCCAGGCCCCTGGCAAACCATATAGCTCGGGCACTCGGCAAAGAAGAAAAAGAATATATTCCGGAAAAGGAATTCAAGAGATTGATTAGAAAGGCTCCGGATGATCAGGGAGTGCCTGCGACAAATGAAAGTATCCAGAAAAACATCAGGGAATTACTGCATATTGGCTATATCTGGGAGATTTCCGTTCCAAATGAAAATAGGGAGTATTCCCAGGCTTGTTACGAGCCGGGAATACCGGGTCTCATGAAATTCGTCAGAATGCAGATGTAGCCCCAGCAAAAAACAAAAGTCGTCGACAACCTCCCTCGCTCTTCTTGCTGTATGGTGCAGTTCTTGCTGAACCCCAAATCTCCCATCGAAAATGGGTTATCTCCATCTACCAGTATCAAGGGTATTTCAAGCATGAATCTGCATCCGGAAGTTAGAATACCGTGCAAGTCGCTCCGGCACATTGACTGAAGGCAGTGCGGGGGGTATTGCCGCCAAGAGTGAGGCAGGGATACCGGCTCGAATGACCGAAAAGACAGTCTGTCGCGAACATCAGTCTGTCGCGAACAGATTGACTATGAATCTTATGAGCATGAGACTGATTGAATCATTGCCGAAGCTGCTCTTTGACATGCTGGAACTGGAGAAGAAATGAAACAACAACGGAAAAGACAGCCGATGTCCCAGACCAGAGAAGTTGGGTCAAGACTATCGGCCATCCCGGCAAGGTCGAAGAGCATGACGTGCATGTGATGGTCATGGAAGAGATGCCGGTCACGTTCATGCGGTCGTTCAAGCTCATGCGATAGCGAGGACCCGATAACCCCTCTCTACCAATGGCAGGTTATTATTCCATGTGGAATTGCCGAAATATCGAAACACCTGTCTCTCCGTGTCTCTTTTTTGCATTCACAGTAATTAGTCTGTATAATCCTGCATAGATATAATCACGGCGTAAAATTGCTAAAATGCTTCTATCGCTATAGCCTAACTATATGCTTAAGCAGTGCATGAGAGGTGAAACATGGCGCAAATGGCCGAACTGGATTGGATGACATATCAGTCAATGGTTGAGACACCGGGTTGTTTGATTTTCCTGCCTGTCGGGGCGCTTGAACAACATGGGCCTCATATGTCCATGAATCCGGATGTCTTGATCCCGCAGGCCATCGCTACGGCTGTAACCGACCGTCTCGGTAATGCGCTGGTTGCACCGCCACTTGCCTACGGTTACAAGTCACAGCAACAATCTGGCGGTGGAAATCACATGCCGGGTACAACCAGTCTGGACGGGCAAACGCTCTGTTGCACAATCCGTGACTTGATCAGAGAGTTTGTGCGCCACGGAATACGCCGGGTCGTATTAATGAATGGTCATTATGAAAACTCAATGTTCATTGTTGAGGGCGTGGATCTTGCGATTCGAGAATCTCATCATATCGGCATAAACAATCTCAACATCATGATCCTGTCCTACTGGGACTTTGTCAGCGATGACACTATTGGACAGTTATACCCCGATGGATTTACCGGATGGGACTTGGAACATGGAGGTGTAATGGAAACCTCCCTGATGATGCATCTTTATCCGGAACTGGTAGATATAAGTAAAATCGTTGATCATGAGCCGGCACAATTTCCGCCATATGACATGTTTCCCGTCGACCCTTCTCTAACACCGGCATCTGGTACACTCTCATCAGCAAAAAATGCCACCCGGGAAAAAGGAAAAATTCTAATGGAAGTTTGCGTTAACGGAATAGCCGAAGCAGTGCGGACTAAATTCGCGCCAGTCCCCCATGTTTCCGTTTCAACGTGAGACATGGATAAATTAAACCAAGAGACCAGAATTATGAAGAACAAGTCAACCACCCTATCACTGTCTCGTAGACAGTTCATCAAGCGTTCAGGCGGCGTGGCAACGGCCATCGCATTCCCCGCAATTGTGACATCACGCAAGGCACTTGCTGAACCAACAGAAATCAACATGCTTGCATGGTACGGGCATGGCGAACCAGATGTTGTATCGGAATTTGAAGCCATGAACAATGTCAAGTTCAACCCCAAGTATTATGCTGGCGGAGACAACATGCTGGGACTCATAGCACAATCGCCACCCGGCACTTATGACATCATCCTTTCTGATGCCGAATTTGTCCAGCAGCTCAATCAAGCCGGATACATTGAGGAACTTAACCCGGATGATTACCCTATCGACGATTTCATCCATGAGGACTTCAAGCAATTTCCTGGTCACTGGAGTGATGGAAAGATGTATTCAGTAATGGTTCGCTTTGGATACCTTGGCGTTTCCTACAACCGAAATGCTATTGGCGATGACGATGCAATGAGCTACAAGTGTTTCTGGAATGAAGATATTGCCGGCAAAGTCGGGCATTTTGACTGGCATCTGCCATCTCTCGGGATGATGAGCCTTTTGAACGGCAACATACCGAAACCGTTTGACATTGACAGCGGAGCGTGGAAAGGAGTACAGGAAACTACTATGTCCCTTCGTCCTCAAGTCGGTGGGTTTTTCGACTATGGAGGTACATTCAATTCACTGAAAAATAGCGAAATGTCAGCTATTTGTGGAATTGGAGACTGGATTACAGGCGTGCTTGAGAAAGATGGTGCGCCGGTCACATCCGTTGTGCCAAAAGAAGGTGGCATTCAATGGACTGAATCCTACTGTATCGGTAAAGGTTCGGCAAAAGCTGAGTTGGTGAATCAATTTATCCAGTACATGATGTCGCCGGCTGGTCAGGTACGTTCGGCAGAAATGGCAGCCTACCCGGCATTTTGCGTAACCAATGCAGGACAGGCTGAACTGCGAAATGTAAACATGAAAGAGGCTGAGCGGACCGGACAGATTGTAGGCGCAGCGAATAATCCGCTGACCCTTATTTCGGAAGGCAGAATTCACTACCGTGAAGTTCCGATTCAGCAAAGTCTTGAGGAGTGGAATGATTTTTGGTCAGAGTACAAGAATGCATGAATTAGCTCGTTAAAACATTTCAAAATGAAACACGAGATCCCTGCTCCTATATAGTGGCGGACCGGATTTCTGCAATGAAATCGGTTAAACCAGGTCTTGATGCCTATGCCTTGACTTGGCGTCTTCCAGTAATCATCTGGCAAGTGCTGTTTTTTGTAGCACCTCTGGCCTTCATGATTGCGATGTCGTTTTTTCTCGTAAAAAACTATCGCATGGTTGAAGCCTTTGAACTTGCAAACTGGATCAAGATGTTTTCACGCGACTACTTCCGAGACACTTACTGGCAGACTCTTGGACTGGCATCCCTGACAACCGCATGTGCGACGATGCTGGCATTTCCGGCTGCATTTGCATTGTCGTTCAAGGTTTCCGAGAATGCTCGGCGGTGGGCTATATTCTTTCTGATCATTCCCTTCTTCACCAGTTATCTGGTGCGCATCTTCTCCTGGTACGTCCTGTTGGCCGAGTCGGGTGTCATCAACAAGATCATCGGTTTTCTGGGGGTCGGCCCCTACACCATGCTGAACACCATGTTTGGCACCATGGTTGGCTACTTTGCACTGACCTTGCCTCTAGTGATTATTCTGCAAACGCTTTCCATGTCCAGTATTGATCGTAGCCTCATCGAAGCCGCTCATAATCTCGGAGCGGGGCGGTTTCGCACTATTTTTCAGGTCATCATTCCTTCCGCCAAAATCGGTTTGGTTGTCGGAGCCCTGTTTTGCTTCATTCTGAGTTTTGGTGATTTCGTCAGTCCATACTATCTCGGCGGGTCGCAACCACCCACGCTTACGATCCTGATCACGGACACGACCAAGTCCGGGCAGCAATGGCCGCGGGCAGCAGTGGTCGCAGTGACAATGATGGTAACTCTCATGGTCATTGCGTTCAGTGCAATCAAGTTCGCATATCACAATCGATCACAGTGACTACTGACAAGGCAATAACTTGGTTCTTGCGTTGCTATGTGGCCGTTATTTTCCTGTTTGTCTTCGCGCCGATTTTGACGAGTGTCGTATTCTCTTTCAATTCGGATAGATTTCCATCGCTCCCGCTCGGTGAATTCACGTGGAACTGGTATCAGTTGGCTTATCAGGATCCTGATATCTGGGAGGCCATACGCAACAGTCTTGTTGTTTCATTAACCACGGCAACACTGGCGACATTCATTGGTTTCTGTACCGCATATACCGATTTTCGGTATCAGTTTCGCTTTAAGAACGCATATTTGGCGCTGGCTTTGCTGCCGCCCACGATCCCGCTTATCATCTTGGCGTTGGCAATGCTTGCATGGTTCTCGAAAATCGGCGTATCCGGTCGCCTCTGGTCAATCATTGTTGCGCACACCGTCCTGTGTGCTCCGTTTGCAATGGCAGTAATTCGGCTCCGCCTACAGCAAATGGACAAGGATCTTGAAGCTGCCGGATGGAATCTTGGAGCCGACGAATGGAGGGCCATGCGATTCATCGTTATCCCCTACACGCTCCCGGCGATAATCTCCGCATTGTGCCTGACCATGGCCGTTTCGTTCGATGAATTCATGATCGCCTGGTTTGTATCCGGGCTTAACAAAACCATTCCCGTGTTTATTCTGGAGATCCTGCAGGGAAATGTTGACCCGAGGATCTATGCACTTGGATCATTTGTATTCATTGTTTCCGCAACATTAGTGGTCTGCGCACAATTGCTTTTATCGACCAATAAACCATCGACCCGTTCAGGATAAGACTACATGAATCAGGCTCAAATTTCATTGACCAACATTGTCAAGCGTTTCGGAGGGCAGGTTGCTGTTGACTCAGTCAATCTTTGTATTGAGAGCGGTGAATTTCTGGCAGTCATGGGTTCCAGTGGTTGCGGCAAAACAACCCTGCTACGCATGCTGGCGGGGCTGGAGACACCAACTGAAGGGGAAATTCAACTAAATGGAAAGCGAATCAATGAGTTGAAACCACACGAACGGGAAACACCAATGGTCTGGCAATCGCTTGCCCTGTTTCCATTCCTAAATGTGCAGGAGAATGTTGAATTCGGATTGAAAATGCGGCTAGTACCCAAGGCTGTGCGGGCCGAAAGGGCAAAAGTATGGCTAGAGAGAATGGAGATTGCCCAATTCTCGGAACGCAGGGTAGACCAGTTATCCGGAGGTCAACGTCAGCGAGTGGCGCTGGCACGGGCGCTAGTTACTGAGCCACCGGTCCTGTTGCTCGACGAACCGCTCAGTGCCCTTGATGCCAATCTGGTTGTTCGAATGCAGACCGTCCTGGTTCGACTTCAAAAGGAACTGGGCATTACCTTTATTTATGTGACACACAGCCAGTCTGAAGCTTTTGCAATGGCTGACCGCATCGTGATCATGAGCGAAGGAAAAATTGAACAAATTGGCGAACCTCGTGAAATTTACCGCAGTCCGGCTTCACGATTCGTAGCCGACTTCGTAGGTACAAACAACATTGTTGAAGCTGTCATTCAGGAACGGTCGGAAAACTCTCTTGTATGTCAGACTTCAATCGGGCCTATCCGGGCATTCATGACCAGTGGCAACTTCTTCCAAATCGGAGACCGGCTTGACCTTGTCATCGGAGCTGATCTGGTCGAAATATCAGAAGAACCGCCGGAGTCCGACAATACCTTCATGGCGCAATTCATTGGCGAAGAGTTCGTGGGATCAATGGTCACCCTGTATTTCGCTACTGAAAGCGGCACTGAATTCAAGGTGCAGAAACAACAGCGGGAGATCGAAACATTGCTCCTGACCGACAGTAAACAGTATTACCTGCATATGGATGCCGATGAAGTTTACTGCCTGAAAAGAACTAAAGATTGATATACCAATACCAATTGGAGTTTGCTAAACTTGCCAACGATTACAACCCCCTTTTGACAGAAGCAGGCAGAAACGATGAAACCGGAACGACCCCAGACGATCGAA
>VXPI01000140.1 GCA_009839585.1 Gammaproteobacteria bacterium | reverse complement strand
CAGGACAAGAGCAGCAATCAGGGTAGTGATATTTGCATCTACAATGGTGGATAGTGCGCGGTCATAACCCAGATGAATGCTGGCCTGTGGAGTATTGCCATTCCTGATTTCCTCGCGTATGCGCTCGAAAATCAATACATTTGCGTCCACTGCCATGCCCACGGTCAATACAATACCCGCTACCCCGGGCAAGGTCAGGGTTGCCTGCAAAAGCGAGAGTACAGATATGATCAATACCAGATTCAAACTGAGCGCTACCAGTGCCACCACCCCGAATACCCGGTAGTAAACGATCATGAAGACCATCACCAGAATCAGGCCGACAATAACCGAGAGCATCCCCTGATCAATGTTTGCCTGGCCGAGGCTTGGGCCAACTGTCCGTTCCTCAATAATTTCTACGGGTGCTGCCAATGCACCGGCGCGCAGCATTAAAGCCAGGTCCCTAGCCTCATTTATCGAGCCAATGCCTTCAATCTGATAACGTTTTCCCAACTGGGCTCGTATCACGGGAGCTGTTAGCACCTCTTCAATCCGTTCCGTCATTCTCTCGGGCAATCCCCGCTCATTGAGGATCGGATTGCCGTCATCATCGGTACGAATCCTGGATACGATCTCCTGATAGACGACTGCCATGCGGTTGCCGATATTCTCTCCGGTTATGCGACTGTTGATAGTCGCCGCTGTCGAGTCCAGCGTTATACTGACAATCGGCCCACCATTCTGGTCCAAACTGGCTGCTGCATCAATAATGTTATCGCCCGAATATATGACTCTTTTCTCAAGCAGTATCCGTCGCCCATCCCGGAAGCGATAAAGTCGCGAGCCCGGAGGTGATTGACCTGCTTCGAGTGCAGCTGCGTTATTCTCTTCATCAACCATCCGCATTTCGAGAGTTGCTGCCCTACCCAAAATTTCCTTGGCCCGTGCAGTGTCCTGCACTCCCGGCAGTTGTACGATAATGCGGTCAGCACCCTGCTGTTGAACAATCGGTTCGGCTACCCCGAGTTGGTCAACCCGGTTTCGAAGAGCAACCCGGTTCTGCTCAAGAGCGGCTTCCCGGATCTCGTCAATTCGCTCAGGGCGCAATGAGACAACCAGTGCAGCCTCATTAGTTGCTGCATTGTCGATTTGCAATTCCTGAAAGTCCCGCTCCAGAATATCGGCAGCTTCTTCTCGTTGTTCCGGGTTTCGAATGTCTGCGAGAATCGTACCGTCCTCGTTTGCCACAATCCGTCGATAACGAATGCGCTCTTCGCGTAATGCCGATCGAATTCCATCCACTGCGTTCTGAATCTGCCGTTGAATTGCGCTGTCCATATCGATCTGGAGCAGGAAATGCACGCCACCACGAAGATCAAGGCCCAGATACATTGGCAGGGCTCCTACATCGGACATCCAGCCGGGAGCGTTTGGAAGTAGTGTCAGAGCAAGCGAGTAGGCATTTCCGAGTTCCGCTTCCAGTAGTCTCTTGGACTTGAGCTGGGTTGCAGTCTCTTCAAAATGTATTTTCAGATTGTTTTCATCCTGGGACAGGGATTTGAAGTCAATCTCATTATTGTTCAGAATGGTTTCTACCCGCCCCAGCAGGTTGCTGTCCAGAGACAGCCCTCGAGCCCCCCTTATCTGGATTCCCGGGTCGCTGCCGAACAAATTTGGAGCGGCGTAAAAAATTCCAGCCGCAACGACGACCGTTACGACTAGATAACGCCACCATTCAGTCTGATTCAACATGCGCTGAACACTATAATTGGAACAGGATTAGGAAACGGGGTTTGACGTTGAGGGAGAAAATCAATCAGTCTGGGAGGCCTTTTTCTTTTTGACAGGAGTGGAATGCGTGAAGTCTACCGTACCCATGGGCATCATTTGAGCGATTGCATTTCTCTGGATTTTTAGCTCAACTTCTGATGCTACCTGGACTGTCAGGAAGTCATCATCGATCACCCTGACTACACCGAGAGCGCCGCCATTGGTCACGATTTCATCGCCGACTTCCAATGAAGAAATCATTTCACGATGTTGTTTTGCTCGTTTTTGCTGTGGGCGAATCAACAGGAAGTAGAACACCACAAAGATCAATATCATAGGCAGAATGCCGATCAAGCTTCCCCCGGACTCTCCGGTTTGCGCCCACGCACTTGAAATAAAAAAATCAGTCATTTATCTGGATAGACTCCTAGTTTGAATATCTACTGTATTGAAAATTTCGGATTGTGGATTATGCCACAAAACTTGAAACCGTGAGTGAATCAAGACAACCCACTCAAACCATGCCTCGTTTTTTTCGAATAATATCGGTAAAGAACCCGATTTCTTCACTGAGCGCAGCCAGTTTTGTGTTTTTGTTTCGAAAGCCATGCCCTTCACCCGCGTATTCATGATACGCATGGTGAATCCCCTTTCTCTTGAGTAGTTCAACCACCTCGTGAGACAGTTTTGGCGGAACTACCTTGTCATCACTGCCTTGAAACAGTATCAAGGGACAATTCAGCTTATCCATCTCGAAAATCGGAGAGCGCTGTCGATAGCGACTGTCCGGATTTCGGGCGCGATCCCGATCATATTCTTCGCCAATCAACTGGTCGGTATATCGTGACTCAAATCGATGCGTGATTTCACTGAGCGTGACCAGGTTGCCAATGCCATAATAACTTGCCCCTGCACAAAACAGTTCGCTGTGCTGGGTCAGGGCTCTCTGAACCGCATATCCCCCAGCACTTCCGCCACGAATGAATACCAGTTCGGGATCTATCTGTTGGTGACGAATCAGATAACCGATACCTGCTGCAATATCGTCGCAATCATCAATCCCCCAGTTTCCCATCAGGCTTTGGCGATAGGCTCGACCAAAACCCGTGCTGCCACGATGATTTACATCCAGCACTGCAAACCCCAGTGAACAGTAATGGTGCCGGACACCTTCATACACGCGCGAAGATCGCCCTGTCGGACCACCATGAATCATGACAATCAGGGGTGGACGCTGTGAATCAGGGCCTGTATAGGCTGGACTCAGGGGTGAAAAAAATAACCCATAGGCTATCCCTTCCCTACTCGTTGCAAACTCCACAAATTCGGGAACTGGAACATGATCAATATCAAGACAATAATCAATCTCAATTGAAATTTCATTCAATCCTCTACGATTGACTTGAACAATCGAAGGCACCCTATTCTCGTAACAGGACATACATAACAACACGCCATCCTCGCTGAGACTCATTTGACTCAACGCAGCAAGCTGATTGGTCATGGGACGAATTTCGGAGGTCTTCGTATTCAACTCGATTATCCGGTCTCCATCACGCTCAGTGAGAATAGCCGCAATGAAGCCATCAGAAATCTCTTGCCAGCGTGATTGCCCAAATTGCCAGTGCGCTTCGCCAAATTCCCCGTGCTCATGACTGATTTGCCTATACATCCCCTCTGGAGAGTAACGGTAAAAATTCCAGAAATCACATTCCGGGTTGTCGCTCGCGAAAATCAGGTCACCATCTCCGAGGAATCCAATCTGGCATACCGCCCAGTTTTCATGATCAATGATGGCTGCCTGATTTCGAATCGGCTGAAATCCCCCAAGATCAATATCGGCACACATAAGACGCGTCTGATCCCAAGGCATATGAGGATGCGACCATTCCAGCCAGGCCAGTCGTGATCCATCACCAGAAATCACTGGACTTGCGTAAAAGTCTGCACCTGAAACAAGTGTCTCGATTTGCTGCAGGCCAGGTTCTCCGGAGAAATTTGTCTGCCAGCGAACTTTCACGATCTGGCATTCATTTTCTCCTTCATCATTCGGCACCTCCATGACCGCCACAATCCACTGACTGTCGGGAGATATCGAGATATCCGCAAAGCCCGGAATTGGCTGATCGCTCCACGCTGCAAGTTTTATGGGCAAATCATATCCCTCCAACTTTGCGAAATACCGACACCTGTCGATCAGGCAACCATCGGTTCGAGATAATGTGTCATGACCTATCTTTTGCGCATACAGGCAACCATCCAGATAATTGTTGAATACGATGTAGTCATCAATCACGCAAAAACACTTTCCACCATATTCATTGACACGCGTACGTATGCTGAAGTTTTGGGGGACATCAAAAGGTAATGGGGTAATGATTTCCGGGCTGGATCCACCATCTTCATTTCCTGCTCTGCATAATACTGTTTTTCCCGAATATTCGTCAGAGAGAACCTGGAGCCAGTACAACTGTTCCTTGTGCCGGAATGGATAATTCGGTGCCTGCCCCTTGACGAACAGCACTTCAGGGTCAAGATGACTTTCCCATAAACCAAAATCAGCAACTTTCTTCCTGGCGGCCATAAGAAAAGACTACAGGGAATTGATTACCAGACGTGATATGCCGGGAGAGAGCAAGGATTCCTCAAAAAATCCCGCCGATGCTTCCAGAGCAAACTGGTAAGGCCTGCTCGTTGAATACAAGGACCGTTCATCATCTGTATACGTATCCATCCGAAGCACATTGATCAACAGCCCCTGATCGTCGAAAAACCCAATATCCAGAGGGACTTTCACATTCGACATGTGAAAACTTCCGTAAACCGGTTCTGTGTAGACAAACAGGATCCTGGTCTGTTTTACCGCATCAGGGCAAACGTGCTGGAAGCCCATCGCACGCTCGAACTGATCATCGGCAATCAGGCTCTGAATATGCCTGGTTTCCCCATTGTCATCAAACAGGGTAATCCCTTCCAGATGCATAGATTCCATGCCCTCATTCTTCATGACACAATCATCATCTGCCGCATTGCAGCCAGTCATGAAAACGAGGGCAAGCAAGCCCAGAGAGTAAAGCAGTGGCTGAGATTTCATGCAAAAAGATGATTCGATCAGTTACGCACTGCCTTGCCCATGTCAAGCAAGCCTGCAATACGCTCCTGAGTCTGTCTGGTCTGTACCAATTTCAGGAATGATCGCCTTTCATTTTCCAGGAAATCTGCCTCGGAAAAACTGGTTCCTGGATCAACATCGCCACCCGTCACAATCGCTGCGATTTCCGTCGCAACGGCCGTATCATGCTTCATCAATTTGCCGTTGGCCAGTGCCTCGTTCAACCAGTCAATCATTTTGTGAAAGAGAGGTCTTCCGGGCATGCTGAGATTATCCCGAACTAACGGCTCTTGATTTTTTCCCGAAAGAATACCCGATCTGGCTGAAGCATAGATCCGGTCGCGATTGATCTCATGTCGATCATTGTCCCGCAACATTGCCTGTTCCAGTGCAAGCAAGGGCGAGGTGGTGGTCGTTCCATAACCCAGATTCATGAATGCCTTCCAACATGCATTGTCAATTTCATTTTTACAATTGAGCTTTTCAACCCAGCGATACAGCGTTTCCTTGCACCCTCCTCCAGAAGCAATCAGGCCTACTCCCGACTCAACCAGTCCCATGACCGAGTTTGCATGGCAAATCACTTCCGGCGCATGCAGGACCACCTCATATCCACCTCCTATGGACATGCCAACCGGCGCAACCACCACAGGGAATTCTGCATTCTTGAGTGCCATGACCGTTTCCTGAAAATGCTTCAGGAAAGAATCAAGACCGTCAAGGTTGTCTGTTTCGAAAAACTCCCTGACTTTGGATAAATCGACTCCACACGAGAAGTGCTGATCATCATTATGAACAATCAGCCCCTTATTACCCCTTAATGTGACATTTTCAAGAGCATCGGCAAGGATGTTCATCGAATCCTGGTTGAGAGCATTGGCCTTGCTGTGAAATTCGACAATGACAATGTCGTCATGCTCATACCAGCTAGCCGACTCAGTGGTATTTTGTGGTTTGATTTGTCGGCGGATTTCATGAAAGCGCAGAACACCTTCCGGTCGTTGTATCGGAATATGGTCCGCATTCGCTTGCAGTGTGCTCAGCCTATTGTCTCGGAGTGCATAGAATCCCGTCTTTCGCCCCTGCTCCATGAAATCCGGAATACGCCGACCTTCCGATTCAAGTCGCGAGGCAACATAGTCCACACCTAACATATCCAGCATTTCAAAAGGACCATTGCCCCAGTTATAACCCAGCTTCATGGCATCATCGATAGCCACGAGATCATTCGTAACCTCGGGAACCAGTGACGCGGAATAGACCAGTAC
>VXPI01000007.1 GCA_009839585.1 Gammaproteobacteria bacterium | reverse complement strand
TAATTGAGAAGCCGGTTCAGTACAACCCAGTGCGTCCTGGTTTGTTTGTTTACGGTCAAATTGTTCGAAAATTGACAATTTTATGAAATTAATGAAAATTAAATTAACAAAAAACGAAAATATTTGTATATTATCGAAACATACACTTGGCTATCACAAGTTTTCATTTCGACCTGTTATATAGGGAGGCTTAAATTACAATGATGAAAAAAATCTTACTGACCTTCGTGGTTACCCTGCTCATTTTGACAGGGGCTTTCCGCGTTGCGGCAGCCGATATGGCAAAAGCCATGAGCTGGATCAGTTCCGAATTTCAGCCATCTACGCTCACGGCAGATGAGCAAAGGGCTGAAATGGAATGGTTTATCAAGGCGGCGGAGCCCTTTAAGGGCATGGAGATCAATGTCCTGTCAGAAACCATTCCAACTCACGAATACGAGTCAAAAGTTCTGACCAAGGCATTTGAGGAAATTACTGGAATCAAGGTCAACCATCAGTTGCTTGGTGAGGGTGAAGTAGTCCAGGCTGTGCAGACACAGATGCAGACCAATCGAAATCTCTACGATGCCTATATCAACGACTCGGACCTGATCGGAACACATTCACGCTTGCAGCTTGCTGTAAACCTGACCGACTGGATGGCCGGAGAAGGAGCGGATGTCACTTTGCCGACACTGGATGTCGATGATTTCATGGGCAAGAGCTTTACCACTGGTCCGGACGGCAAACTCTACCAGTTGCCTGATCAGCAGTTCGCGAATCTGTATTGGTTCCGCTACGACTGGTTCAGCCGCCCCGAACTGCAAAGCCAGTTCAAGGAATTGTATGGCTATGATCTGGGTGTGCCGGTCAACTGGTCGGCATATGAAGATATTGCTGAATTCTTCTCGGTACATGTTCAGGAAATAGACGGAGTTCGGGTTTATGGCCACATGGACTACGGAAAACGTGCACCTGACCTTGGCTGGCGCATGACGGATGCATGGCTTTCCATGGCTGGTGCTGGAAGCAAGGGTCTGCCGAACGGTGTACCCGTAGACGAATGGGGGATTCGTATGGAAGCCGGAACCTGTAATCCGGTTGGCGCATCAGTATCACGCGGTGGTGCAGCGAATGCTCCGGCGGCAGTCTATGCAATTCGCAAATGGGATGAGTGGCTCCGTCAATATGCACCTCCCGGTGCGGCAAGCTATGACTTCTATCAGTCTTTGCCGGCATTGTCCCAGGGCAATGTTGCCCAGCAGATTTTCTGGTACACCGCTTTCACGGCATCCATGGTTGCACCGAAGAGTGATGGCAACAACACTGTAGATGACGAAGGCAATCCGCTTTGGCGAATGGCGCCATCGCCACATGGTCCTTACTGGGAAGAAGGGCAGAAACTCGGTTATCAGGATGCTGGATCCTGGACACTCTTCAAGTCCACGCCGGTTGATCGTCGCAAGGCGGCCTGGCTTTATGCCCAGTTTACTGTTTCGAAAACCGTTTCACTGAAAAAGACGCATGTTGGATTGACCCCGATTCGTGATAGCGACATTCGTCACAAATCATTTACGGAACGTGCGCCGAAACTTGGTGGATTGGTTGAATTCTACCGTTCACCCGACCGGGTGAGATGGTCTCCTACTGGCGTTAATGTACCCGACTACCCAAAACTGGCGCAAATCTGGTGGCAGCAAATCGGTGATGTGAACTCTGGTGCATTTACACCTCAGGAAGCCATGGACCGACTGGCCTCTGAAATGGACCAGGTCATGGCAAGAATGCAGGTGGCGGATGAGCGAAATCAGACCTATGGCGGCTGCGGACCCAGGCTCAACGAGGAGAAAGACCCGGGGTGGTGGCTCAGTCAACCCGGTTCACCCAAGGCGAAAGTCAATGAAAAGCCACAAGGTGAAACCGTGAATTATGATGAGCTCGTCAAGCGCTGGAACGAGAATTAATTTTACCGGGTTATCGTTTGCCTGTTTTGAGTGAGTACTTGAGACAGGCAAACGACTCGCTTAACCTTACTTATTGGAAATGCCGGAATGCATTCATGCTGATTCTGCACCGGTATTTCCCGTAACGCTCTTGTTGTTGCGCGCTTGCCGGTCTGGCATGGCAACATCAATCCAGCCGAGGTCAGAGAAACCAGCCAATGGAGATTGAATTCCGCGAACGTGCAGACCTTAATCTGAGGCAGAGAGAAGTTTGGAAAATTGCGAAAGCAGAAGGACTTGTGCAGGTTGATCGATTGGCCGAGAGGCTCAACGTTTCGGCACAAACCATACGCCGTGATTTAAATCAACTAACCCGGGCTCGCCTGTTACAGCGAATACATGGTGGTGCTATTACCTGCGACAGTGTTGTCAATCTGGGTTATGGCGCCCGCAAGCTGCTCGCCGCTGAAGGCAAGGTACGAATTGCCAGAAAAGCCTCTGAGCTAGTTCCAAACGATTGCTCCCTGTTTATCAACATCGGAACCACGACCGAACAGGTGGCAGCCGAACTGACTCGCCAGCACGAGGGGTTGCTGGTCGTAACCAATAACCTGAATGTGCTGAATACTGTTGTCCAGAACGATCAGATTGAGGCTTTTATTGTCGGGGGACAGATTCGCCCTCAAGACGGTGGAATTGTCGACAATGCGGCCGCTGATTTTGTGAGTCAATTTCGGGTAGATTATGCAATCATCGGGGCCTCGTCAATTGAAGAGGAAGGGATCGTTACGGACTTTGACTGGAGGGAAGTTCGCGTTGCTCAAACCATGATCCAGCATGCACGAGGGGTGATTCTGGTTGCCGATTCAAACAAGTTCAAGCGCAAGGCGCCTATTTTCCTGTGTGAACTGAAGGAAGTTGATCATTTTATTACAGATGCTGAAGTACCCGAAAGACTCATGCAGTATGCAAGTTCAAATGAAGTGAGTGTGCACATATGCAGCTAACGCCAGAAGATTTCTAACGTTGTCGGTTGAACTCAAAAATGTAGTCAAGGTCGTTGATGGAACGACCCACATTCATGCTACGGATCTGTCCCTTCAGGACAAGGAGTTCAACGTGCTGCTAGGTGCCACGTTAAGTGGCAAGACTACGCTCTTGAGGCTAATGGCCGGACTTGAGAGGCCTTCATCGGGCGAGGTTTGGTTCTCAGGGCAAAATGTCACCAATGTTTCAGTACAGAAACGAAACATTGCCATGGTCTATCAGGAATTCATCAATTACCCGAACTTCAGTGTTTTCGACAATATTGCATCCCCGCTCAAGGTTGCAGGCAGGAAACCGGATCAGGTCAAGCAGGAGGTCGGGGAAATTGCTGAATTGCTGAAGCTGTCCGAATTCCTGGACCGCGATGTCGACAGTCTATCGGGAGGGCAACAGCAACGTATTGCTTTAGCCCGTGCGCTGGTAAAACAGGCTTCACTGGTTTTGCTTGATGAACCGCTGGCGAATCTGGATTACAAGTTGAGGGAGCAATTGCGTGAAGAGTTGCCGAGGCTGTTTGCAGCATCCGGTTCTACGGTGGTGTATGCGACCAGTGAACCTGAGGAAGCGCTTATGCTCGGTGGTCATATTGCAACGTTGCATGAAGGGAGGGTTATACAGTATGGCAAGACAACGGACATTTACCGACGTCCCGGGAATCTGGAAAGCGCAAAAATATTTTCTCATCCGCCAATCAATATAACAACAGTGATCAAGTCAAAAGACATGATTGCGATTCCAGGAATCGCTGACTGGCAGTGCCCCGAGACATTTCGGAGCCATCCGGATGGTGAGTATCTTCTTGGAGTTCGCCCACATCACCTGAGTTTGGCCAACCTGGAACGAAGTGACAGGCACATCCCCATATCTGGAACTGTGCTACTCGCTGAAATCAGCGGTTCAGCCAGTCTCATTCACATGCGCATCAATGATAACGACTGGATTTCCGAATCCGGTGGCATTCATCCGCATTCAATCGGAGAGTCGATAAATGTGTATATGCATCTTGATGGATGTCTTTATTTTGATCGGGACGGTACCGCAATCCACTGACGAAGATACACGATCATGGCCAAAATCACCTTGCAGGATATTCGACACAGCTATTTAAGCAATCCGCAAACGGATAAGGATTTTGCGATCAAGCACATTGACATGGTGTTTGAAGATGGCGGGGCTTATGCATTGTTGGGCCCATCCGGCTGTGGCAAAACTACCTTGCTGGGTATTATCTCCGGTCTCATATCACCGACTTCAGGGCAGATTCTGTTTGATGGGGAAGACGTCACCAATGTGGATACTACGCATCGTCATATCGCCCAGGTATTCCAGTTTCCGGTCATCTACGACACCATGACAGTATTTGACAATCTTGCATTTCCACTTCGCAATCGAAAAGTGCCAGAATCCGGTATTGAGTCCAGAGTTCTTGAAGTTGCAAAAATGCTGGATCTGGAAGAGGGCATTCACCGAAGGGCGGCTTCGCTGACGGTCGATGGCAAACAGAAAATCTCTTTGGGTCGTGGTCTGGTGAGAGAAGATGTCAATGTCATGATGTTTGATGAACCTCTGACGGTTATTGACCAGAACATGAAGTGGGAATTGCGTTCCAAGTTGAAGGAACTGCATCAGAATGTACGGACAACCATGATCTATGTAACCCATGATCAGACAGAAGCACTGACTTTTGCGGATGAAGTGCTGGTAATGTACGAGGGTAGGGTTGTTCAGTCTGGAACACCAGTCGAGTTGTTTGAAAAGCCCGGGCATACTTTTGTAGGCTATTTCATTGGTTCTCCCGGCATGAATATACTGCCCTGCAAAATCAGCGGTGACACCGTGGAGTTCTCGGGCTTGCCGGTTGAGTGTGACAACCAGATTGAAAGTATGCAAGGTCTTCAAGATAGACGGACTACTACCGAGATCGGTGTACGCCCCGAATATGTTCGGTTCAGCGATCAGGGCATTCCGGTCAAGATTTGCCGGGTCGATGATCTTGGACGACATCAGCTGGTTCATGTTGAGCACGGGCAACATGAAATCAAGCTGATATGTCCGGAAGACGCGCCCATACCGGAAGGCAGTGCCTGGGTCCAGTTTGACAAGGACCGAACGTTCCTGTACGCCAATAAGTGGCTGGCAGGAGGAGGTGGCCAATCATGATCAATAAAACGATCAGGCAAAGTGCCTGGTTTTTTGTCGTACCCGTGGTATTGCTGGTTGCTTTCAATGCATTGATACCCTTGATGACTGTAGTCAACTACGCATTTCAGGAAACCTTTGGTGATAACGTGTTTTTCTGGGAAGGGTTGACCTGGTTTGAACAGGTGCTCAATTCTGATCGATTCCATGATGCGTTTCTCCGACAGATCCTGTTTACCGCCATCATCCTGCTGATCGAGGTTCCCCTTGGCATAGCCATTGCATTGAGCATGCCGAGAAAGGGACCCTGGGTTTCGGTTTGTCTGGTCCTGATGGCATTGCCATTGCTTATTCCCTGGAATGTCGTCGGTGCAATGTGGAACATTTTTGCCTTGCCCGATATTGGTCTTCTTGGCTATTCCCTGAACAGCATAGGGATTGACTACAACTTTACCCAACAGCCCATATCTGCCTGGGCAACCACGATTCTGATGGATGTCTGGCACTGGACTTCACTGGTGGTTTTATTGGCTTATGCGGGGTTGAGTGCCATTCCGGAAGCCTACTATCAGGCTGCCAGGATTGACGGCGCCTCAAAATGGGCGGTATTCAAATGGATCCAGCTACCCAAGATGAAACGTGTCTTGACGATTGCCATCCTGCTGCGGTTTATGGACAGTTTCATGATTTACACCGAACTCATTGTGCTTACTGGAGGCGGGCCGGGTAACTCAACAACATTGCTGTCCATTGATTTGGTGAAGCTGGCCTTGGGTCAGTTTGATCTGGGTCCTGCCGCCGCGATGTCGCTGATTTACTTCTTTATCGTGTTGTTGATTTGCTGGGTGTTCTATACCCTGATGATGAAAAATGAGCAACAATAACCGGTCAGTTACAATGCCGTTGCACCAGCGTCTGGTGCCGGCCGTCTATATACAGTCTCTTTAACACATATCAGAGCCCACGCGACGTAGACGAATGAGGGGGAGCGGAGGGGGGGGGGTAATAAAAAATAGGGGTGGGGGGGG
>VXPI01000273.1 GCA_009839585.1 Gammaproteobacteria bacterium | reverse complement strand
ATGCAGGAAACAACAAAGTGATTCAGTGGAATTTCAGCCCCGTTCCGGCCTGATGAAGCAAAGAGGCATTCATGGTCACTACTGAAACCATCTTTATCCAGCACATTCATCCAACTTGTGACCACTTGCCCGAGTAGTTTTCTTGAGACATCAACCAACCCATAGTGATATCACTCATCTTCAAGTCAAGCACCATACTGCCATCGTCTAGATAGGTTTCATCGAGAACCTCACATTTTTGAAAGAGTCTTGAGCGAAGTTCGCCAGCATCCGGTTTTAGCTCAATTCGGTACTGGCTATATTCCTTGCTCATCAGTGTCGCAAGCGCCTCGATCAGCAAATCCAGACCTTCCCCAGTCTCCGCCGACAACATCACCGACTCGGGAATGCCATTTCTATTGAAAACCGCTTTCGGAGCCTGCCTGATCTTGTCTATTTTGTTGAAGACATTGAGCACGGGAATGTTTTCAGCACCGATTTCCTCCAATACATCACGAACATGTAATCGTGTTTCCTGACTGTCGGACGCTGATATATCGGTAACCAGCAATAGAAATGTCGAGTTCAACACTTCCTCCAGCGTAGACTTGAATGATGCAATCAGGCTATGCGGCAAGTCCCTGACAAACCCGACGGTATCCGAAAGCACCACAGTGCCGGCTTTCGGCAAATCCAGGCGGCGCATTGTGGGGTCAAGCGTCGCAAACAATCGATTGTCGCTAAGTGTATCGGCACCCGTGAGTGCATTAAACAAGGTAGACTTGCCCGCATTGGTATAACCGACCAGTGAAATGGTCGCAACCGGGGCCCTTTGCCTTGCTCTTCTTCTCAGATTCCTTTGCGATTCGACCCGCTCAAGTCGCGATGCCAGAGTTCGAATACGCTGGCCGATCAACCGTCGGTCCGTCTCTAATTGTGATTCACCCGGACCCCGTAAACCGATACCACCCTTCTGACGCTCCAGATGTGACCACCCCCTAACCAATCGAGTCGAGAGATGCCGTAGTTGAGCAAGCTCAACCTGAAGCTTGCCCTCCATTGATGTCGCGCGTTGTGCGAAGATTGAAAGAATTAACCCCGACCGATCAAGAACCCGACACTTCACCTGCTTTTCGATGTTGCGTTCCTGTACCGGGCTAATCGAGTGAT
This sequence comes from Gammaproteobacteria bacterium, assembly GCA_009839585.1. Taxonomy (GTDB): domain Bacteria; phylum Pseudomonadota; class Gammaproteobacteria; order Arenicellales; family Poriferihabitantaceae; genus Poriferihabitans. The sequence continues at coordinate 5,094 of VXPI01000273.1, read as the reverse complement.
CAAAAATCACCACCGACACAGCATGGATTGCCACCATACTCGCCAGCTCTTCGACCTTGCCCTTGCCCATAAAAGTTGCTGCAACAGGCCGTGAGCGGACTGACACCATGCGGGCGCAGACCTTGGCACCCGCCGAGCCTGCCAATTCGTTCAACTCATCAAGAACATGATCGCCCGCAAGTGCGGAATTTGCAACCTGGCAGACAATGACGGCCCTTTCCCGACCATCGTCATGTGTACCCTCCTCCGAAACAGCACCAAGCTGGATGGGGTTCTCGATCCTGTATTCGTCCAGACAGTCAGAGCGCTGGCTGCCCATCACTCTTCAATCTCGCATGAGGAATGGTGTTGATTCACAAGCAATTCATTACAGCAGACTTCATTTGGAGTCTTCTTCAAAAGGCATTAGCTTGACAGGGCGGGTCGGGACTATGGTTGAAATGGCGTGTTTATAGATAATCTGGTTAACCGAGTTCTTCAAGAGAATGACATACTGATCATAAGAGTCGATTTGACCTTGTAACTTGATGCCATTGATCAGGAATATCGAAACCGGTATACGTTCTTTTCTTAATGTATTCAAAAATGGATCCTGTAGGGCCGTCCCACTGTATTTTTGCATTATTTATTCTCTTAATATCATGATTTGGGGTTCAAAAACCACTTGAAATATCCGTCCGCCAATTAGCCCGGCAGTTACTTGATAGAAATATGAACTATATCTTTTATTTTATTGATAATACAATAATGATTCTATATATCGAAGGTCCAATGCGAATCGAAACGTGAATTGCAGTCTTCAAGTCCGTAAAAGATATCCAACACTGCGGGAAATAGTCTTCAAATGGATTATAAACCCAAAAAAACAACCTTGCCGAAATTAATTGAGCCGGATTGGAAAATCTCAAACAAGCAGGGGAACCGATGCGACAAGATGATCAATTGAGTCCCACTTCACGGTATCCGATCAGTACCTGAAATTTCCTCGTAAACAGGCGAGAAGTACCGGATCGCATGGCGATTCTGATCAAATGGAACTGGATTACTGTTCATCCCGCTTATGCCACTCGATAAGACTGTTTTCTTCGGCGAGAAGTGGGGCAGGATGATCCGGTTTCTCATCGACCCCGTCCACCCAGAATGGGGAACGTACTGACCTAATCCGCCCTTCTGTTGGGTGATCTACTTCGCTAAAAAAATCAATATCATTCAAATGTTCATCCTGGAATAGATCATCCAGAGATTGTACCGGGGAGCAGGGAATATCGAGATCACGCAATAGTTTCAGCCAATCCGAATTTGAGCGTTCAAGCATTGCTTGAGCCAGGGTTTCATAAAGCTCGGCAATGTGATCGCTACGCTGTGCGGGGTCACGCACCCAATCCGCTTCTGCCAGGTCAGTACGCCCGATAGCCGTAAAAAACTCTACCCAGTTCCTGGTGCTATACGGCAGTACTGCCAAATACCCGTCCTTGGTTGCATAGGGTTTGCGATAGGGCGACACAATACGTTCATAGCCCGTTGTTCCGATTGCAGGTACAAAAGTCTCACCGTCAAGATGCTCAGATAACAAAAATGATGCAATACCTTCATACATTGGGGCTTCAATATAACATCCCTGCCCAGTATTTGTCTGATGTATGAGTCCCGACAGAACTGCCAGGGCCAAATGAAGCCCTCCCACCTTGTCGCAAATAATTGTGGGCAGGAATTTGGGTTCGCCCTTGTCATTGCAGTTTAGATCGGCGGCTCCACATGCCGACTGAATGATGTCATCATAGGCAGGTAGTTCGGCATTCCGTCCGCCACTGGCATAACCCGCCGCACAGCAATAAACGATTTGGGGAAATGCGTTACGTATGCTATCAGGGTCAACTCCCAACTGTCTGGCAGTTTCGGGCTGCATGTTATGGACCAGTACGTCAGCTCCGTCCAGTAGAGACAGTAAATGATTTTTCCCTTCAGGCGATTTCAAATCCAGGGTAACCGATCGCTTGTTGCGATTACTGTTTAGATACCCGGCTCCCATGCCTTCTGAACGAGCAGGACGTACGTAACGAAAAAGATCGCCCGAGGGTGATTCCACCTTGATGACATCTGCTCCGAAATCACCGAGATAGCGGGTAGCAAGAGGGCCAAGCACGATCGTTGTCAAATCCAGGACTCTTGCGCCTTTCAGCAAATCATACATCCAGCCCCTCACTCGTTCGCCCACACGGCACGCATGTCAAACCGCAAACGGGTACGCTTAATGTTGCTCCTTTGTATGGTAATCCGGAATATGCTTTATAACGAGGTCTACCAGGAATCCGGGGTTGGCAGGCACACTCCTTATGCATACTGTCAGGGTGTTTGTGAGCCATCTCGATTTCCACAATATGACGAATTTACCTCATTACGAACTTGATTTTTGAAAATGAGGCGAGGGATATGTATTCGCTGGAATAAACGAAGTGTCGTATTTTGGATAATTTGTGTTGGGATCGAATCCGTTATTGAAAGTACCGTTAGAGTTCTTCAGTATGTTAATGGTAGCATCAAGTGCCATCCGTAACGCTGGTTCGGTCCAGCCCCCCTCGACACTATAGTTTTCTCCTGCGAAATAGATTTTTGAATTACTGCTATATACCTGATTGTACGTTAATAATGCATAATTCAGTGCCCAGTTTCTTTGACGATACAGCTTGGCACAACCATGAAAATATGGCTCTATAGACCAGTGGATTATGGTTGCGCCTTCAGAGGTGTCGACATATTGAATAATCGACTCCCCGAGTGTTGACTTGCAAATTTCATCAAGCTTGTTCAGCAGAAAAGATCCGATGTAGTCATCGTCAAAAGCCAGAAGTTTAGTTGCATCATCTTCCCAAGTGTAACTCGCTAAGAGGACACCATGTTCCCCACTTTCGTCTGACCACTTTATCCCGTAGGCATCTTGCACATATTCGTCCGTAACGAGAATTTGCGGGATTTTTGAAACGCCATTTTCCCAGTAAGTTTCCTTTAGCTTGTAAAACACCTTGCAACTGGTGATGTTGTGCTGGGAATTACGGGCTGACAAGACCGACGAAGGCATTTCTGATTGAGCAAAACCCGTCAGATTGATGCTCAGCTCCGAAGTCCATAAGGTTGGAGTAACAACCACATGATCAACCTCATATGTTTTTTCGATTGTATCTTCGTATAGATTGATCCTGATTTTTCCGGTTTGGGAATCTTTCTGCAACTCTGTGACCGGAGAATTCACCAGAATTCGCACATTGGGATTCGATTGTTTGGAAGCGTCATATAGTGACAGGTCACTTCCGGGCGGAGGGGCATAAAACAGCCATTCATCAAGAGCCTGAATGCCTTTGTAAAGTGGTGGCTCAAGCTTGTCTCCCTTGCTATCCGTGACATCTGATTTGTAATGTGGCAGGTTGGATTTATCAGCGATACCAACCACGGTTTGCAAGTTTGAGTTAAACCCGAACATTACGCATCTGATAAACCACATTGAACTCACTTCATAGAAAGCCCCCCAACTTCCGTCCCCGGACCCAATGAGTGCAAATATTTGTGCCTGGTCATCATTCATGCCAAAACCGCCAAACCAGCCATCATCTTGATATTCGGTAATTGCAGGCGTGTATACCAGGTCATTCACATTCATCTGTTCATAGTTGTTTGAAACATTTTTCCAGAATTTATCCCATTCGGTTCCACCATAAAACCTGCTCGCCTTTTGTGTAAACAGGGTTATAAAGGCAGAAACTTTCTGATAAACCTCTTTCAGTTTATCGTTGTCCGGAGGTGAAGGATTTGATGGCGTGTATGGCCAGTCAATTAATGTTGGTTTCGAGTATTCGTTATCAGGCCCGTAACCTTTGTTAATATAAATCCCGGTGTTTCCGGGAGCCGCACCGGGATTAGGGAAATCTTGCAAGGTACAGTTGCCCTCATCCAGAATGTAGTATTCGGATACAGAGTTTTTACTGCCGGGTTTCGAAAAGAACGGGAACCGCATGGCCCCCATTTCCATGTCAGTAACCTCGTCTGTATGAATTGTATAGTGCCTTCCACCAATACTGCCTGTCGCTTCAATAAGAATGATGTTGTAACCACAACGATACAATTCACGAGCTGCTGTAATCCCTGCAATGCCGCAGCCAACTATGCCGATAGTCGGCGGATTATCAGAATTGGGAGCGTTACCAATTGAGTTTGCGTTGTCTTTTGCGAGTGTGAGCAAATGATAATAGTTGAATCGGAAATCAGGGGGGCTGGGATATGCGGGAAGCCACCCATCATCAGCACCAACATCTTTTTGAAGAGGAACATTGAATAATGTTTTCATGATAAATTATATAGAATAACTATGTAAGATAATAATTTTATTAAAAAACTATTATTAGAAACCAAGAAATTTTTTACCCTGCATTTTGTAGTTGCAAATCAAGTCGTATCTTATAATATATTCCATGTTCACAAGACAAAAATAAATATCGAAAGCCATATGTCCTGGTTAGTTGTTTTTTTCATCGCAATCCTTCTCCTTGTAGTGGTTATTGCCGTGTTCAATAGGTTTTACCACAAGGGTTCCCGCGAGAAAGCCTTGATCAGGACAGGTGCCGGAGGACAAAAAATTGTCATGGATGGAGGCTGCCTCGTGCTGCCTTTCCTGCATCAGGTCGAACTGGTTGACATGAGAACGGCATACATGGAAGTCGTACTGGAAAAAAACAATTCGATACTCACGGAAGACCGGATGCGTGTCGATCTTGCTGTCGCATTTCATGTTCGGGTCATTCCCACTACCGAAGGTATCGCTACCGCCGCTCAAACAGTCGGAGTCCGGTCCCTCAATCCCGAAAGGCTGATTGAATTTCTAAAAGGCAGATTCGTCGATGTGCTACAAAGCGTTGTCGCGGCATACACCATGGACGATTTGCATGAAAATCGATCACAATTTGTAGCAAGGACAGCCGAGTTATTGAAGCCAAGCCTCGAAGAAAGTGGTCTAAAACTTGAATCCGTGTCTTTGGTGAGACTGGATCAAACAGAGTTTTCTGCGCTGAATGAAAACAATGCATTCAATGCGGTCGGGATGAGGAA
>VXPI01000376.1 GCA_009839585.1 Gammaproteobacteria bacterium | reverse complement strand
CTATCCCACCGAAAAGGCCCAATCCTCTGGAGTCCAAACCTGTTGTCGCCCCATAATCACGATGGATCCGGGTGGATAGATCTTGATGGATTGATAATGACTGTTCATGTCCTTGAGCATGGAAAGCCTAAAAGGAACAGTTGTGAATTGTATGGGGTTCTCCCAGTCTTACCTGTCAACCCAATCCTAAAATACTGTTGCAAACTCCATGTACGGACAGTAGACCAGAACAACTGCGTACGGTGCAGGAGCCTGACACTCCAGATTCCGGCAGACCGACCCGCTACCACTATGTCAGCAAGCCAGCTAGGTCAACGGCATTCTTCGCGCGAGACGGAGCCTGAGCTTTCTGGTCGGAGCGGGTACGCTATCGAAGATGATCTTCATCCGGTAATCAGGGGGAACCATCTCTACATCGAAATGGCGCAGGATCGTCACGAGCGTGTACATCAGATGCGTGTCGGCGATGGTGCTTCCTAGACAACGGTGGGTTCCAAAACCAAAAGGCATGTAGCAACCTGCCTGACGATGTTCGGCACGTTCCGGGAGATAGCGATCTATGTCGAAGCGTTCCGGTTCCGGAAAAAACTCCGGACAATAATGTGGTACGGCAGTCGGCAGAAAGAGACGGGTACCGGCTGGCACGGAATAGCCTCCGAAATCGAAGCTGTTGATCGTGCTGCGAAAAAGGGAACCAAACGGATTGTACATCCGCAAAGTTTCAAGCACGGTTCGCCGGGTGACTTCCAGAGCCTGCATTTTCTCGGAAGTGGGACCGCCATCTGCAAAAAGCTCGTCTGCCTCGGCTCGGACCCGTTTCAGGATTTCAGGATTTCTGAGCAACAGGTACAGAGCGGAAGTTCCGGTGCTGGCGGTGGTATGCAGGCCGGAAAAGATCGGCCCCAAACAAGATACCCTGAGTTCGTGTTCAGGCAGAAACTGTGGGTTGGATCGGTGCAGTTCAAGCATTACATCCACCACATCTCCGGCTGTTTCCGAGTTGGCATCCAGTCGTGCGTTCAGGATGTCGATGAATGTACCAAAGAATCCGGTCTTTGCACGCTTCATGCGTGGGGTATGCATCAGGAACTTCGGTAGCACGCGCAATACCGTCGCCGCAATCAGTCGACGCAGGAAGAATTCCATGTCCCTGACCTGACTGGTAGACAGGACATGACCGGTACATGCAAGTCCGATCGACTTGGCTGTCATCTGGCTGAAGGCATCGGTTGCAACTACGACTCCATTGTCCGGTAACTCTCCGAGAATGATGTCCCGGATTTCCGGTAGCCTGTCCAGAAACAGGGAACCGGAAAAACCGGAAGATATCTTTCTACGCAGATTGAAGTGCTCCTCACCGTCCATGCTCAGGATAATGCGCTGGGCATCCATTCCCTCGAAGAGGGGCTTGTAGATGTCATGGTTGCGGAACAGTGACCGTCCGTGCTTCTGGCAGAAACGGTTGGCTTCCGGTCCTGCCAAAACTGTCAGCTCGCCCGTCAGGTCGCGGACTCTGAAAATCGGCCCCAGCGAGTGGTAATATTCGGCAAGCATTCTGGTCGGGACCGGGCGTAGGCGCAACGAATGACCAATCAGTGGAAGGGCACCGGGCACCATGGGTGGGTGCTTTCTGCTGATCCCGGTTGCCGATTCCATGAGAACTCTGCGTAATGTCCGATCTTCGGGGTCGGGTTCCCTGATTGAGAGAACTGCGTTGCGAACCGATAATCCGACGAGGTCCAGACTGCACACCAGATTGATGCGGTCACGTCGCTCCTCAAGCTCCGACCGGGTAAGAATATTCCCAAATATCCCGCAAGCATCGACTAGGGCAATGAGCATGGCCTCATCCGGAGTCGGGATATCTTCGCTGAAGATAATGTTCATCACCCGCAGAATCACGTCTTGGCCTTCAGGTGGACGAATATCGGGATAGCGGCGAGTCAGACTTACCTGTTTGTCAAGAAAGATCGTCCCGCCCGGATCGGTGTTGAAAATCCCTCTCTGGATCAGTCGAGTAGCGGCGCTGCGTTGTATCCGATTGGCGATTTCCGGCACAGAGAAGCGTCTGACCCAGTGGGCGGTGTCCGCTCTTTCACTATCAGAAATGATCGTGAGCAGAGGATCAAGGATATCGTCTCCCAGAGGGGTCGAATCTATCGGTACCAGACTGTCGAGATCGGAGTCGATGCGATGTTCCTTTGACAGATCCATCAGTACCGCACCGGCAAAGGCATGCTTGATGCTGCGGTCGTCGGCATTGACAAGACCACCCCGTTCCCGGTCTAGCAGCAACACATGGAGTTCTTCGGCAAATATCAGGGGGGTAATCATCTTATCAGGTTGTCTTGTCGCAACCATCCTCCTTGCCCAAGCTCGGGGATTCCGTGTATCGTCGAATATGAATTCGGAAAACCAGTCGTTTACATCGCATAATCGAGTATCTTCAGTCCCGGACGGCATGCCTCGGTAACTGCACGCTGCATATCAGGGTCGAGCAGTGCAAACCTTGAACGGGTCTGGCGGGGGATACGCGCCACTTCCCTGATCCAGGCCTCATTGTCCGACTCCGGTGAAATAAATTCAATAAGTCTACGTGCCTCACGCTCTGAATTCTCCTGCATATCCTCGAATCGCAGGTCGAGCAACCGATCAGGACCGAAGTGGCCAAACACTCGATGACCCGTTTCGATCATGTTGCTCCAGAACCGGGCGACTTCGGATAGTTCCGGGCGTTCCGACAGCAGGTTGCCGATATCCGAGAGTAACCATTGCGATCCCCCTATCATGCTGGTTAATCGATCACTATGTTCAACTCTTTCCAGCAATCGGCAGAGGTCAATGCCCAAGCGCCTCGCCCTGTGTATCAGCGCAAGGGTAATCCTGAAGGGCGGGTGATTGCTCATCGATAATGTTGTTTCCCGCCCGTCCCGAAACACGTGAACGACTCGCGCTTCGGGAAAATGACGAAGCAGCCGGGAAGCCATAATGAGGGAACCACCGTGACGCTCGACCCACAGTTTCTTTCCAAGACGCTCTCCTAGCCAGCTGAACAGCAGACGATAGTGATCGCGGCACAACATTTCTGGCTGCGCACATGTGAACTGCCTGATTTCATCGTAGAGCGCTTCGTAGCGGTTGGTCAGATGGGGCAGTGTAACCGCCATGATGGGCGGCAATGTGTCAGCATTGAAGCGTGCCCCGGGATCGTCGAACGGATAGAGCAGTTCGCTAAAGGATTCTTGTGCAACCACAGCCATCCGCTTTCCAGGCCGACTGTACAGTTGCCACATCCGATCACCCGTCACCTTCTTTCCGGAGAAGGCATTCAAGCCCAGTACTGAAAAGAATTCGGACAGGCTGAGGATGTCCGGATGCCTGTTGAGCATCTCCGAGATCATGGTGGACCCGCATCTGCCGGTGCTGAATACGAATACAGGAGGAATATCATCCATGTGCAGGCTACCGACAGGGACAAACCGATCGGTCACCGGGCTTTCCGCCTGGTGAATTATGATACTCAGCTGTCATGATGAAACAGAAGGTCCAATCCTCCAGGCAATATCATCGGGAGAACCCTGACTTGCCGGGGGCGGCGTTTCCAGAAATGACCCGCCGCAAAGGAATCTTTCAGGCTTATTTTCAAGCTTGGAAAACGTTTTTTGATCGGATTACTCAAGGCTCCAGTTCTGGATTTTACTGTTTTCAGATGTTGTTTCTGGGCTGTAAGCACATACCCCCAGTGGAGTACATTCAACAATTCGCATAACGGAACTTCATATTCTCATGTTGGTGAACCTGAACATCATTTACGCAATCAGCCTCTCAAAAATATATACTACAACGGCTCATGGTCAATGTAAATTGACCTGACATACCGTTACCCTGCCTTATGTAGAATACTTCCATGCGAATTCTGGGTATTGAAACATCCTGTGACGATACGGGTGTAGCAATCTATGATAGTCGACAAGGTCTGGTAGTCAACCGACTGGCATCACAGATTGATATCCACAGCCTGTATGGTGGAGTGGTTCCCGAACTCGCAGCACGCGATCATATCCGCAAGTTACTACCGCTTATCGAAAACCTGATGCAGGACCCTGCCAATGGAGGTCGAAGTGTGGATGCAATTGCCTACACCGCAGGCCCTGGGCTGGCTGGGGCGTTATTGGTTGGTGCCTCCGTTGCCTCCGGACTTGCCTATGCCTGGAATGTGCCAGCCTTGCCAATCCACCATATGGAAGGACACTTGCTGGCACCAATGCTTGAGTCCACTGTTCCTGAATTTCCATTTGTAGCCCTGCTGGTATCCGGCGGTCATACCCAGTTGGTTGATGTTGAAGCCGCGGGCAAGTACCGCCTCATGGGCCAGACACGGGATGATGCGGCTGGAGAAGCGTTTGACAAAACCGCCAAATTGCTGGGGCTGGATTATCCCGGGGGGCCACAAATTGCAGCCTGTGCCCGGGAAGGGCGGGAAGATCGTTTTGTCTTTCCGCGACCCATGACCCGACAACCGGGACTCGAATTCAGTTTTAGCGGATTAAAGACCCAGGTTCTGACTACAACCCGTAAACAGCCACGCCTCGATTCACAGACTATTGCCGATATTGCACTGGCGTTTGAATTGGCGGTTGTGGATACCCTGACGATCAAGTGCATGCATGCGTTGGAGATATCCGGGCGAAAGCGTCTTATTGTCTCGGGCGGTGTCGGTGCAAACCAGCGACTTCGTTATCGACTTCGCCAGGAATGTGAAAAGCAGGGGGCAGAGGTATTTTATCCGCGCATGGAGTTCTGCACCGACAACGGTGCCATGATCGCCTATGCGGGCTATTTCAGATGGGAACTTGAGATGAGGGAAGACCCGAAATTCAAGCATCATGGCGAGTTCGACATCAAGCCAAGATGGAGCCTTGAGGACTTGTCAAAATGACCGCTGACGAAAGGTCGACTCAGCTTCAGATTTACCTCTTGGTGAACTCCGCCTTCAACGAAAAGAACACCCTAATGCAAAAACAGCAAACATGGAAATACGTTCAACGCCTTGCATAACGTGGTTCTTGAAGGTTCGTAAGTTTCACCCAGTGGGTGATTCCGGCTTCGGGGCTGGAACCCACGGCACATAGGAACTCGCGCCTGATACGGACTGCTCTATTTATGGATTAGGGAGAACAACCGGCTCTGTTAATGCTCCACAGTCTAAAGTAAAATACATCGTTAACGACAGCATACTTGCTTGACAGAGGGCGGGTAGTCAATATTTTTTAAATGTTGAACATTTTTATTTTTCATCGGACTAATTAACATGATTTTACGCAAATTTCTTCAGTTTCTTACCATATTAGCTCTATCCGCTTCTACGTTCGGCGCTCAAGTGCTGGCACAAGATGCGACATTCTTCAGAATCGGTACAGGCGGTGCAGGCGGAACTTATTTTCCGATTGGCGGCACAATCGCCAATGCGATATCTGCACCGCCCGGCGCCCGCCCTTGTGACAAGGGTGGGCAGTGCGGAGTTCCCGGATTGATCGCAATCGCTCAGTCAACAACGGCCTCGGTGTTCAATAATGCTGCTGTTCAAAATGGTGAACTGGAAGCGGGATTGGCCGCCGCTGATGTCACACGCTCAATGTATCTGGGGGAAGGAAAATTCGAGGGCAAGCCGCATCCGAATCTGCGCATCGTTGCCAATCTCTATCCCGAAGACCTTCATCTCGTTCTGCCGAAAGATTCATCCATCAACGATCTCGGGGATTTGGCAGGCAAGCGGGTTGGTATCGCGCAGGCAGGTTCCGGAACGCAAGTTGCCGTGTTGCAGATGCTTGAAGCCTGGGGCGTGACCCGGAACAACATGGACGAAGCAGAGCTGAATAACAGTCAAAGTGCCGAACGCTTGGCCGATGGACAGCTTGATGCCTATTTCTATGCCGCTGGATGGCCGGTCGCTGCGATGGTTCAGCTTGCATCCACCAAGGGTATGGAGCTGCACTCGTTCAAAGAGGCTGATGTGAAGAAAATCAATAGCATTATTCCGGCTTATATTCCTTCCCAGATTCCTGCAGGGGTGTATGAAGGAGTTGATTACGATGTGCGAACACCAGCGGTCAGTGCGTTGCTGGTGGTTTCTTCAAGTCTTGACGAAGAGCTGGTTTATGGAATCACTGCAGCCCTTTGGAACAGCAATACCCGAAAGTTACTGGACAACGGGCATCCCAAGGGCAAATTGATCACGGCCGAGACAGCGCTTGACGG
>VXPI01000282.1 GCA_009839585.1 Gammaproteobacteria bacterium | reverse complement strand
GTGAAATGAACTTGATCAATCAGGACGCTTGGTCAAGTATGTCCAAGTGATAGGTTTGAAGATATTGCTGATGCACTTGACAACTGCCAGATTCTGCACAATGCGACTTCCATGATACAGGAAAACAAGACCCTGTTCTCCCCTCATGATGAAATTGAGATTCTGGATATCATTTACCGGAATCATATTGAACCTGTGCTTACTGTGCTCGAAGAAACACTGGAAGAGCTTGTCAAGCCAGTATTTCAAGACTTCCAGTCGCAAATGCGAATTAGCGTCAATCGAAAGACAACCAGATTCTCACCTCCTTTGACACCAGGGAAATGGGAGCAATTGAAACAGGATATCTTTTGCAAACCCGGGTTTGAACTGAGCAATTCCCAGCTGCTTGAAATTTCTTGCCAATATGCCTTCAATCACGTTGATAAAATATCAAGCGTAGCGAATCTTGATGTGGAAATCACATGGTTTCTTGATGCGGATAAGTATGTCAGAAAAGCAGCTGTTTCCGGAAACGAGATCCCGAAACTGGAACACCGGATCCTGTATGCTGAACTTAACCGGAAAAGTTCAGGGCTTGATCGCCTAATCTCTGGAATTATGGAGATTTTCATGACCTACATTGATGTCCCCTAAAAGTTATGCAAGGCCATTTGCCATGCCAGTCATGATGTGCAGGGATGGCTCTGACGGCCAGTTGTGCCTTTGCCGCATGACGGGAACGCAAGATGCTGCAAGTTCCATTGCCTTTCATGGAATTATCAGGAAGGTAGTCAATCGTCGTGAGTTATCGTCGCCGGCAAGGACCGTTGTTCACAGCCACAACCATAATATGCCAGTTATAATCCTTCGTAACCTTGTCCGTTTCCCCGAATACCCGGTTGGTTCAACTGATTGAATCTTCCGGACACATGCACTAACAGAATGACCTCGAAAAAGCCAGAACATATTCAGTCGCATACCGAAGAGGCCTATCCAGACACCTATCGGCAGGTTTGCATGCTGATGAATTCAGGAGAGCAGAATGATCCGTTGGTACCTATGGGCAAAATGGACCACGATGGCCGCTTGACGAAATTCCTGGATCTGTTTGCAGACCTGAAATGCCAGGATATCGCATACAAGGTGCGTGAGGTATATGCCGAGCACCCGTATTTCAGCGACACACTGAAGATTATTGAAGATCTGGACGAGCTGGCCATATACATGGAAAGGACCGGCAAACACCTTGAGCACAGCCGAATAATCTTTGATCGGGTGCTTCAGGATGGGGACGACTACTTCGTGCAATGGTATATGGAAACCGGGTTCAATCTGTTTGGCAGGCAGTTGCAATCAAAATCCGTCGGGATGTCCCACATACGACTTGATGACCAAGGCAAGGTTATTCTGCATCAGGACTTTTGGGACAGTACGGAAGGACTGTTCCGCCATGTTCCTCTAATCAAGTCTTTTTTCAGGCAATTCAGGAAGAGAGTCTGAGTGCCGTGGCAAGAACCCACATCAGGAATCAGACAGTCTGGATTACCGGCGCATCTTCCGGAATCGGACGCGCTCTTGCGGTGGTTTTGGCGGAGCATGAAAATCATCTGATTCTGACCTCGCGCAATCAACAGAACCTGACCGATCTGGCAAATTCCCTTGATTGCCCTACGACTGTGATTGCGGCAGATATTTCTGAAACATCGTCCACTGGTTTCTTGCGAAATGAACTGGATAAACTGGATGAGGGTCTTGATATGGCGATTCTGTGTGCGGGTGATTGTGAATACGTCGACTCCAGGAATTTCGATGCCGATGCTATCGAGCGCATGTTCAAGGTCAATGTATTTGGATTTTCTCGATCAATAGAATCGGCTCTACCCGCTTTACGCAAATCCCGAAAGTCACCGCATATCGTGGGCATCAGCAGCGCATCGGCGATAACGGGCCTGCCGCGAGCCGAAGCCTATGGCGCATCAAAAGCTGCCGTGGTCAGCATGCTGGAATCACTGGCTCTGGACTTGTTCCAGGAAGGCATTGCAGTTACCACAGTCCTGCCCGGCTTTGTCGATACGCCATTGACGCAACGTAACGATTTCCCCATGCCGTTTTTGATGAGTTCCAGACAGGCAGCCAACATCATATTGAAAGGCATTGAGGCAGGCAATCGTCGCATCGAATTCCCGAAAAGACTGATCTGGTCGCTGCGACTCTTCCGCATGTTGCCGGAGAATCTCCGACTGAAAGTCGGTCAGCGTATGGTGCGTCTGGAATGAAGATTGCCATCATCGGTGGTGGTATCAGTGGCCTGACTGCAGCCTGGCTTCTTCATGAAAAACACGACATTACCCTGTACGAAAGTGCGGACCGATTGGGCGGACATACCGCAACCGTGGAATGCGAAGTCGAAGGGACACCACACTGGGTGGATACAGGGTTTATCGTATTCAATGACCGCACCTATCCGAATTTCAATCGTCTGATTGACCATCTGGGCGTAAGATGGCGCACAGCCAATATGGGATTTAGTGTCAGTACCCGACATGCCCACTTGCATCCACGGTCATCTGCATCGCATCAACCCGGGATTTTCGAATATGCAGGATCGGGAATAAATGGGCTGTTTGCCGACCGAAGGAACTTGCTGAATCGCAAGTTTCTTGGCATGCTGTTCGATATCAATCGTTTCGGGAAACGCGCTAGACACGATTACGATACATGCCAAATTCAGCCTGACTTGTCGCTTGAGGAATATCTCGGTATGGGTGGATATGGCGAGACTTTCAAGTCAGCCTATATCCTACCCATGGCTTCTGCGATATGGTCATCCCCAATTTCTCGAGTCAGGGAATTCAATGCACTGTTCTTTGTCCGGTTCTTCATCAACCATGGGCTGCTTGATGTCAGGGGTAGACCAGAATGGCGCACCATTGCCGGTGGGTCCAGAAACTACATTGATCCATTGATCGAGCCGTTTAAATCCAGTATTCGCATGTCATCCAAGGTTCAGGCGATCATGAGAAAATCAGGCAAGGTAAGCGTCCAGACCCGACAGGACAGGGTTGAGTATGAGCATGTTGTGTTGGCTTGCCATAGCGATCAAGCCCTGAATCTCATCAAGGATGCGACTTTACAAGAGAAGCAAATCCTGTGCTCCATTCCTTATCGAGAAAACCAAGTGGTTCTACATACTGACTCGACGATGATGCCGATACAAACACGGGCCTGGGCAAGCTGGAACTATCTTCTGGATGGCACCGAAAGCCGACAACCGGTTCTTACCTACAACATGAATCTGCTGCAGGGCATACGCTCTTCACAACCTCTATGCGTAACTGTCAATGGGTGCAGGCATATTAATGAGAAAAAGATTCTGGCTCGCTACATTTATGCCCACCCGCAGTTCGGAGAGGACAGCGTCAAGGCGCAACAGGTACTTGCAAAGACCAATGGGTCCCGGAACACCTGGTTCTGCGGAGCCTGGTGCGGCAATGGATTTCATGAAGATGGGGTGGTTAGTGCCATGAACGTAGCTCAAGCACTCGGAGCGGATGAAGGATGACCGGCTCGGTGCTCTATCGCGGAATTATTCGACATCGGCGCTTCGCTCCGGTTTTGCATGAGTTTCGCTATCGGGTGACAATGCCGCTTCTTGACCTTGCAACAGTAGAGAGTGAATTGAATGTGCCGGGCCTGTTAAGCACCCGGTATCCTGCCTTGGGCTGGTTCAGACGCATGGACTATGCGGGAGACCCGGCCCAGCCCTTGTTGGACATGATCCGGGACACGGTAGAAGCAGAGGCTGGATGGCGACCCGATGGACGTATTCGACTGCTCACGAACCTCCGGTACTGGGGATTTGTGATGAACCCGATTTCCATTTTCTACTGCGATGACAGCGACGGCCAGTTACGATATCTGGTCTTGCAGGTCACGAATACGCCATGGCGAGAAAAGACATTGTATGTCGTTCGCTCGGAACCGGAATTCCGCAACCAGAATGGCCGCTTTGCAAAACGCATGCATGTTTCGCCGTTTCATCCAATGGACATGACCTACAACTGTCGTTTCCGATCACCGGAATCCAGGCTGTTCTTTCATTTGGAAAATCACCGGTCTTCCCGTCGTGAGACGGATGCAACCCTGGTCCTCGAACGTGTTCCAATGACCCTTTCTCGGCTGACCGGATTGGTGATTCGGCAACCCTCAATGAGCATGAAGACCGGAATGGGGATCTATTGGCAGGCCCTGAAACTGCGTCTGAAAAAAGCACCGGTTTATCCCCACCCCAAGTCCGGCAGTCCG
Source organism: Gammaproteobacteria bacterium (assembly GCA_009839585.1). Classification (GTDB taxonomy): domain Bacteria; phylum Pseudomonadota; class Gammaproteobacteria; order Arenicellales; family Poriferihabitantaceae; genus Poriferihabitans. The sequence goes on along the minus strand of VXPI01000282.1, from coordinate 2,111 downwards.
GCACACGTCCAGACCCAGCCACGCCATGAACAGAGTTGATATCGCATGAAAGCAGATGAAATTGTCAACAAGGTTGTAGAAGACACGCTGTTGCCCGATTCAAGACTCGATCAATCCGGGATATCGGTCCAACTGGCCCGCCGCTCCATCTTTGCCTTTCTGAATTCGCTGGAAGGCGGCAGTTTGCGCCTGGAAGAGCCCAACGGTTCCTATATGTTTGGTGATCCATCGTCAGTAGAGGGCATTCATGCGATGATTGTGGTGAAGGATGCAAAGATGTATCGGATGGTGGTGCTGGGTACTTCGATTGGTGCTGGAGAGGCCTTCATGGAAGGATACTGGACAACCCCAGACCTGCCTGCAGTAATCCGGTTGCTGTGTCGGAATTTGCCCAGGTTCAGGCACCTTGGTGGAAAGGTTTCCGGGATAATCCGCTCCATGGAACGATTCAGACATCGACTGGCAGCCAATACAGTCACCGGATCAAGGCGCAACATCCGTGCGCACTATGACCTCGGGAATGAGTTTTTTGCGACTTTTCTGGACAAGCGCATGATGTATTCATCAGCGGTTTTTCCATACCCTGGAGCAGGCCTGGGTTCGGCATCAGAGCACAAGCTGGCGAAAATCGGCAGTCATCTGGGACTTGCCGAAAATGATCATGTGCTGGAGATCGGCACAGGCTGGGGTGGACTTGCCGTATACCTTGCTGAAAACTATCCATGCAGGGTGACTACCACTACTATCTCTGCTGAACAATATGCCTACACTTGCGAACTGGTCGAGAAAAAAGGCCTCAATCAGCAGGTAACCGTGCTCAATCGGGACTACCGGGAGCTGGAAGGACAGTACAACAAGCTGGTTTCCATTGAAATGATTGAAGCAGTCGGACATCAGTTTCTCCCGACCTATCTTTCCAAATGCAGTGCCTTGCTGGTGCCCAGGGGTAGATTGCTGCTGCAGGCTATTGTCATGCCAGAGCAAAGATACGAGGCCGCACGAAATAGCGTGGATTTTATTCAGCGCTACATCTTTCCGGGGGGCGGGCTTCCATCGCTGGAATCAATTCTACATGCGACAGGCAGGCATACTCGTCTGCAGATGAAGTATCTCGAAGACATCGGTGCAGATTATGCAGAGACCCTCCGCCACTGGCGACACCGTTTCATGAGTAATTCAGAACGTATTTCTGCCATGGGTTTTGATGACAGGTTCATGCGCATGTGGCAATTCTATCTGGCCTACTGCGAAGGCGGGTTCGACGAGAACGCAATTGGTGCAGCGCAAATTGTCATGGTCAAGGTCTGATTCGAGATGCCTCACATCATCGCCAATGCCGTGAAGTTCCAGGCCGGATGGGTACTGGTTGTCCTGTATGGAAATACAGTGGCCGTGGCCTGTGCCATCGTTGCACTGATCATCTACGGCAAGTGGTTCTATACGGGGATTCAGGATGTATTCCTGATCGCAGTAACGGTAGCATTGGGGTTTGTCGGCGACACCCTGTTGGGCTTTTTCGGGCTACTGGCGTATCCCAGCGGATTAGCAGTACCGCCGTTTTGGATGATTACCTTGTGGCTGCTGTTTTCCATGACCCTGCCATGGTCCGTGCGACCCCTGATCCGGAAACGCCTGGTATTTGTCGTGTTCTGCATTATTGGCGGACCCTTGAGTTATGTAGCCGGGGTACGTCTTACCGATGTCGAGTTTGGCCTGGAACCCATGCAGGCCATTCCGGTGCTGGTTGCGGTCTGGATTGTCTACGGACTCATTCTTTCGAACCTTGTACGCCGATGGGAGGCGGCGACCGACAGAGTCAAGCCCGGGTATCAAGAACCATAATGGGCTACCCCTTGCAAATTACCCCTGATTCGCCCGGAGGTGTGCTGTGATGTTCTACTCGTTGACCTTTTCAACTACAATTTGGTGGTATCCGGGCCAAGGGTCATAACCACCAAACCTCCCAATTCCGGATGTCTGACAGCGTCCCTGCAAAATACGGTAAATTATGGGAATTATAACCGAAAGTTTGCAAACTCTGCCGGATTCTGATAAAACCCTAATCTCAAAATAGAAATGGAAAAAAGCAGGAAAAAAGGGTATAAAACCTT
>VXPI01000255.1 GCA_009839585.1 Gammaproteobacteria bacterium | reverse complement strand
GATTGAAATAGTGGATGTTTCTGCAACCAACCTTCAACTTGATATTTGTCGTCAGTTGGACATCTTGAAGAACTCCCACTCGTAGGATTGATCCCCTCTTCTTTGAATAGTTGTCTCAGCTTTTTTAGACGTGACGCTCGCCGGGACAATCGGCGACGTGTTAGACGAGCAGTACGCCTTGCCTCATTAAGCGGCTTGCCCTCCTTATCGGTCTCAGCCTTGTTAAATGCACGAACGCCCAAATCAATGATCCGATCTTCCCCGAGAACCGCCCAGCCTACGGAAGCAATTCCCACATCAATCCCGAGTGTATAACTATAATTATTGTGATTGCTTGTCATTCCAAAATACTCTACACTTCTACTCCATCAAGTATGTAGTTATCCGGGGTGAGAACCGTTACTACAATAAGATGTTTATTCATCGTACCCGCCCAGTGGGAACTTTCCCACTGGGCTTTTCTTTATATTCATGCAGCCAAGTGCAATCCCCCCTGATCGGCAATTAAAATTCTATAACTTAATTTTGGAGATTACCTATCGGGTGAGTGTCTCAACCGCTCTAAATTAACTGGGACTTATTACTATTTTATCGAATTTATTGTCGTTTAGGACATTCTCTGGCCGAACCCGGAACAGCTATACATGCTCCGTCACCACTTCGAAGCCCAACACGTCAGCCTGAATATTGATATGTCTGTGCCCAACCAGACAGCACAACCCAACCAATCCCATACGCGAATGAATTTGCTATGGCTTGGATTGATCCTCGCTCTATGTCTCACAGTTATTCCAGTCAATTGCGCGTCGGCGTTCGGAGAAAACCAGGAGGTTATTCTGCTCGATGAATGGCCTGAAATCCAGACCAGTATCAACATACTGGAACTCCCCCAAATTCGGGAAATCCTCAGAAACTTTGACGAGTCCCAGAAGCACATCATCGAAATACGTTTCCCGGGAGGGGCAGAGGGGCGCCTTTGGGGCGAATCCGTAGCCGAATGGCTGACCGCATTCGGCGTACCCAGGAATCACCTCAATGTACTTCCGGGTTCAGGTGCGGCAGATCGTATTGTTCTGGAGATTCTTCAGCCACGTTGACCGACTGCTCCGCCCAGCATAAATTTCCTCCTGTTGAACCATTGGCATGAGCCATGAATCAGAAACAAGCCCGACCTACCGAGGACGATATGCTCCAAGCCCAACCGGACGCCTGCATCTCGGCAATCTCAGAACAGCACTACTGGCATGGCTGCATGCACGTCTGTCGAAGGGCCGGTTCATTCTGCGCATAGATGATCTCGATACCCCCCGAAACAAGCCCGGCTCTATCGAGGAGATTATTGCCGACCTTCACTGGTTAGGGCTTGACTGGGATGAAGGGCCGGATATCGGGGGTACCAGTGGCCCATACCTGCAAAGCGAGCGGCTTGACCACTACGAGAGATTCTTTGATAAGCTCAAAACCGCCGATCTCGTCTTTCCCTGCATATGCTCGAGAAAAGATGTCCAACTCGCACAAAGCGCCCCCAATGCAGGTCAGATCGACCCCATCTACCCCGGAACCTGCCGACCCCCGGAAGGCTTGTCCCAACAGGCTGCCGCAAACAGAAAACCCGTTTCATGGCGTTTTTTGACCCGAAACATCACCATCACGTCTCAAGCTGGGTTATCGGAATCCACAACTGTAGAACTCGACAGGACCGTCGGTGATTTCGTGATCAAGCGCAAGGATGGCCTGTATGCCTATCAGTTTGCCACAGTGGTCGACGATGGATTGATGGGCATCTCCGATATAGTAAGAGGTTCAGACCTTGGCGACTCGATGCCGCGTCAACTCGCTCTGTTTGATGCACTTGAATTCCCTCGCCCACGTTTTTTGCATGTCCCGCTGATGCACGATTCCCTCGGTAGGCGGATGGCAAAACGGGATGGCTCGGACTCTCTCGAAACATGGAAATCCCGGGACCGGGCGCCCGATCAACTGATCGGCGAACTGGCCTCAAGCTGTGGACTCATGGAAACAGTACGCCCAATAAGCTGCCAGGAACTGCTTGAACGTCTCAGCCCGGAAGATTTGCTGCGAAGTATGAGTGCAGCATAAAAACCGGTAGCCGCCATTTAACCCTGCCTGAAACACGGTTTGCCGGACGGCCTGACAGGGCATTCTTTCCCATCAGGCCTGCGGTGTTTCCTGCAATCAGAAAGGCCAGTCCGGATAGTCGAAGAATCCCCGAAGTACATGAGCCAGATCGACCTGATCCTTGACTCCGGCCAGCTCCCGAATCGAGTGCATGCCCAGCTGGGCAACCCCGATATCAACGGTCCTGACCCCGACCCGGGTTGCCGTGATCGGGCCAATGGTTGAACCACACCCAAGATCGCTACGCATTACGAAGGATTGATAATTGATATTGTTTGACTCACAAACGACCCGAAACAATGCCTCGCTCTCACTGTTGGTGGCATAGTTTTGATTGTGGTTGATCTTGATCACCGGTCCTGCATTCATCAGCGGACGATGATCCGGTTCATGTCGGTCTGCATAATTTGGATGAACCGCATGCGCATTATCCGCAGAAATCAGCATCGAACGCTCAAGCGAGCGCCCCAGAATTTCGTGATCTCTGCAAAGCCTTGACAGCACCGACTCCAGAAACGGACCGGCCGCACCACTCGTTGAGGCACTGCCGACCTCTTCATGGTCATTCAGGACAATCATTCTGTTGACAGGGCCTGTTGAAGCAATCAAGGCCTCGGTCGCAGCATGGCAACTCAACAGGTTGTCCAGTCTTGCCGAAGCAATAAATTCATCATGAAGACCGACCAATGCAGGCTGCTGACAATCATGCAAAGACAGTTCGAACGACAGGATACTGGCAATATCCAGTTCGGGTTCTTCCTTTGTCAGCCACGTCTTCAGCAAGTCTTCAAAATCATGCTGGTCCTCATCCGTTCTCATCAGCACCGCCGGAAGATGCTTCTGACGATCAATGTTTCGCCCTTCATTTGCACTGCGATCGAGGTGGATTGCCAGCGACGGAATAAACGCAACCGGTCGATCGGTTCGCAACAGCCTGGATGTGATCGCACCGGTTGAGGTCTTGATGTTAATTCGGCCAGCCAAGCCGAGATCACGATCAAACCAAGGATTCAGAAGTGCCCCGCCGTAGACTTCAACCGCCAGCATGACATAGCCATCACGACACTGGGTAGCACGGGGCTTGACCTTGAGACATGGGCTATCCGTATGCGCACCGACCATCCGAAATCCGGCATCACCGCTGACCTGGTCGAGTCGCATGGCGATCAGCGATGAGTCATTGCGGACGACATAATAATTGCCCGGTTGTTTAATATCCCATGCCTTCGCCTCCTCCAGTCGCTTAAAGCCAGCCCCCTCCAGGCGCCGTGAAATATTCTTCACTGCATGAAAGGGCGTTGGCGAGTCAGCAAGAAATCCTAGCAGGTCGTTGATCTGGTTATTCATGGTTATTCAGCTAATACACATCACGCGATTATCGGTTGTTTCGGAAAACAGGATTGACATCGCCAAACTCCATTCGCTCAAGAGCAGCCAATCTGCCACATCGGTACATAAAACCGCTCATCAAGCCGTGCTGCGGTCAGTTTTCCACCCCATACACACCCACTGTCCAGGCTGATAAATCGCCCATACTGATAGCATCCCAATGATGCCCAATGTCCAAACACTATCCTCCAGCTCCTGCATTTGACACTGTCATGCTCAAACCACGGACGATAGCGTTTGGGTTGTGTGCCCGGCGGTCCTTTTCGCGCAAGAGAGAGATTGCCCTTTCGGTCGCAATACCGCATACGGGTAAAGGTATTGACGATAAACCGGAAGCGCTCTTCCGGGGCCAGATCAGGACTCCACTTGGAAGGCCGATTGCCATACATGCTGCCGATGTAATCAATGTAGTCTTCACCCTGCAGGGCTGATTCAATTTCCGATGCCCGAGCCTGTGCCTGTTTGCGACTCCATCCCGGGTAGATACCGGCATGCACCATAATGGTCTTGATGGACTGATCACAATGCATGAATGGGCGTGTTCGTATCCAGTCTACAATATCCTCCAGATCCGGAGACTTGAGGAGGGTGGTCAGGGTATCGTTTCTTCGCAAACGCTGTACGCCGGTCGCGACCGCAAGAAAATGCATGTCATGGTTGCCCATGACCGTTACCACGCTATCTCCAAAACTTCGCAGGAGCTGCAATGTCGCCAGCGAATTCGGGCCGCGATTGATCAGATCGCCAGTCAGCCAGAGTTGGTCGCCAGAAGGATCGAATCCAATGCGCTCGAGAAGTTGCTCCAGAGGCATCACACATCCTTGAATATCGCCGATTGCATAGATCGCCATGGTAGTCTACCGTCACGGCATGGATGACTGTGCTGTCATTATCTGTTGATCATCCGGCAAGGGAAACACGGGCATTGCTGTCTGGATCGTCTGCAAGTATGCACTGGTCATTCTTCTTCCAACAGATCGTCAATCAGCGCTTCTTCGGCTTTTCGTGATTCGTCCGGCTCATTTTCGCTGTCATGAATCATGCGGTCTCGTCGTTGAAGCCAGGCCTCGCGAATAAACAGGTACTGATCGGGTTGTGCCTCCAGCACCTTGTCTGCCGGCAGAAGTTCAGCTCGAATTGAAAGCAGGCGAAGCACGGATAAATATTCCTTTTCCGGTGATTCGAACTCGCTCAAGGGATCGGTATATATCGAACGTACTGCAACCCCAAGTGAGTCGCGAATGGTACTTGATCCCAGAAAAGGCAACACAAAATAAGGACCTGACGGGATACCCCAGACCGCAAGGGTCTGCCCAAAATCCTCAACATGCCTTGGCAGGCCCAAATAGCTGGCAGTATCGATGAAGCCCAGTATGCCAAAGGTCGTATTGATCAGAAATCTTAGTGTGCCCTCAGCCGCCATGCCCGGCTTCCCCTGTAAAAGGTCGTTAGCGATGGTTGCGGGTTCGCGGAGGTTGTTATGGAAATTCCTGATCCCGGCCTTGGCCGGTCCCGGTAATGCCTGATCATACACTTGCGCGAGCGGTTTGATCAGAATACGATCACCGGCCATATTGAAATCATGCATAAAGCGGTTATATGACTCCAGCGGGTCCTCGCTTGAATTTTGAGTTCCGTTACTGGCGCACCCCACCAGTCCCAGTGTCAGCAAGGAAAGCAGAAAAGCCCGAAATAACAAGAGAAGGCGGGGAGGGGAACATTGTTGATTCCAGTTAATCATCCTGAAGGCGTGCATGTTCATGTTGTTCTTTACTCAAGGCGATCCATAGCGCTACCGGGCAGGCCTCATCAATCAGTTCGTTTATTTTCGACCATCCCGGTTCAACCATGAAACATAACACCCCTCCCGATTCCCGATAATTCGGCAAGGCTTTATCGGAATGCGGGAGCGAGGATGCGAAATGATGGCTGTAACCACACTTTACCGGAATGATACGAGGGACTGTTGGACAATGCAATGCCAATTCCCAGTTTCACATATAGGCTAATCGGGTTAACCACATTGCTTTTCCTTTGTGACAGAATATTGACTGCCTCCTCGCCCTCGCTACGAAAAAAGATCTCGACTGATCGTGATGGGCTTCCAATTCAAGACTTATCCTATGGACAATAGGTTTCTTGATCTGGCATTATGCGTCTTAAGCCAGTCGGCACTTTTTGATATGGCTAATCCTCACGAAACGAACAAACGGAAATTGTCAGCCAGCTTCCGGCTCCTTGTAAAGACACCCGTCCACCGATCACCAGAACGACCCGTGTTTTATACCAGTGCGGGGATGAATCGGCAACACCATGATTGAAACCCTGATACCATTCCTGCTCGCCGTTTTGGCACTACTGATCATTCCCGGTACGGATATGGCTTTTGTCATGGCAAATGGCATCGCCTATGGCAGACGCGGTGCGCTTTATTCCGCACTTGGGATCAGTGCCGGAGGGCCGGTTCTAGCAGCCGCCACCGCACTCCTCGTGGCAGCCACGCTGGCGATAAGCCCATCGGTTCTTCTCGCGCTACAGATTGTTGGCTGCCTCTATTTGCTCTGCGTCGCTATGCGTACGATCTTCCCTCGGCCCGGTCCCACGGACACTTATGCACCTGCACCCACATCTGGAAATTTATTCCTGCGTGGAGCAATAACCAATATCTCCAACCCTAAGGCACTGATATTCTTCTCCGCGTTCATCCCGCAGTTCATTCCTGACGATGTGGCGGGGCCAGCACTCTATGCATTCCTGCTAGGTGCTTTGCTGTGTTTTATCGGCGGTGTAGTAAATTTCGCCATCGGGGCATCAGGAATGCTGTTTTCCGGTTTAAACTGAACTTCCAGCCGAAAGGCGCCTGATTTGAGCGACAAGTCCTTGACTGGCAT
>VXPI01000318.1 GCA_009839585.1 Gammaproteobacteria bacterium | reverse complement strand
ATTCACGGGGACCGGATGTTCTCGGATGATCCGGCCATCATCTCGGGATTGGGGTGGATCTTCGCTAGTTCGCCATTGGAATGACTATAATATGACAAGTAACTTGCTTGAGCATGAACAAACAAGCCAATCTATTGAGTAAACACTAATTTCGGAGGAAAGATGATTAGAAAAAAATTGAATGTACTTACAACGGTTACTCGCAAGATGTCCACAATACTGGTTGCCTTGCTGATCGCGGTAACAGGCACAAGCGTCCATGCAGATGGTCATGGCATGAAGGTGGGATTCATTTATGTGGGCCCAACCGGTGACCATGGGTGGACTTATCGACATGATATTGGCCGTCAGTCTCTTGAATCTGCACTCGGTGTCGAGACAACTTATGTTGAGAGTGTTCCAGAGGGTGCCGATGCTGAGCGGGTTATCCGACAGTTGGCAACCAGCGGTCATAAATTGATCTTCACCACGTCTTTTGGTTACATGAACCCGACCAACAAGGTTGCCAAAGAGTTTCCCGATGTCAAGTTTGAGCATGCAACAGGCTACAAACGGGAATCTGATAATGTCAGCACCTATTCTGCACGGTTCTATGAAGGTCGAGCCGTAATCGGAACCATCGCCGGACACATGACCAGGACGGGGGTGATTGGATACATCGCTTCTTTCCCTATTCCGGAAGTCATCCGTGGAATTAACTCGTTTACGCTCGCAATGCGCAAGGTCAATCCTGATGCCATGGTTCGGGTTGTATGGGTAAATACCTGGTATGACCCCGGTAAAGAGGGTGATGCTGCCAAGGCATTGATTGACCAGGGTGCCGATATCATTGCCCAGCACACGGACTCGCCGGCTGCATTGCAGGTTGCTGAAGACCGTGGGGTTTTTGCATTTGGTCAGGCCTCTGACATGAGCAAATTTGCACCAAACGCACATCTGACTTCAATCGTGAATAACTGGGACCCGTACTATATTGAGCGAACGAAAGCGGCAATGGGCGGAACCTGGGAGTCTGTAGATACCTGGAATGGAATTCGTGAGGGGATGGTCAGCTTTTCACCCTATGGCGATGCAGTGCCCGCAGATGTTCGAGCAGCGGCAGACGCTGTCAAGGAAGGAATTGCAGGCGGGTCCATTCATCCGTTTGATGGTCCATTCAACAATCAGGCTGGTGAGCAGGTGATCGGTTCAGGAGAACGCCTTGGTGATGGGGATTTGCTGGGGATGAATTACTATGTCGAAGGCGTCGAGGGTGACTTGCCCGGCTAAATGTCCTTGATGGGAAACACGGGAATTGCCGCCTCGTACCGAGGCGGCAATCATTTGTAACAGGGTAAAGACAACATTTGTTGTCGAGACGACAGCCTCTTGTGCAGTTCATGAAGAGGCAAGTACAGGCCCCCTTGTCTTCTGACCCGGCATTCAGATGTGCCTGATTGATATCCATCAATGTCAAATCTGAAGATTGCAAATCCCAATTACAGGTAATGCAGTCAATACGGTATTTCAGATTATTGGCCCGTAACGGTGAGTGATGCTTGAGAGCCATATACATGAGTGGCTGAATCTACTGATTCGATGGATTCATTTTATTGTCGGCATTGCCTGGATCGGTGCATCGTTCTATTTCAATTGGCTTGAAAACAACCTGAACCGTAAACGTCCACCCGGAGATTCGATTGCCGGCGATTTGTGGGCAGTTCATGGAGGCGGTTTTTACCACTTGAATAAATTTGCTGCAGGCCCCGAACAGTTGCCCAGTGAACTTCACTGGTTCAAGTGGGAAGCCTATGTGACCTGGTTGACCGGCATGATGCTGTTGATCGTGGTCTACTATTTCAATGCAAGAATCTACATGATTGATCCATCAGTCCGGGACCTGTCCTCGGTTCAGGCCATGTCGATTTCTCTGCTGTCAATAGCTGGTTCCTGGTTTGTTTACGATGGAATTTGTCGTACCTCCCTGGCCAGCCGTCCCCGAATACTGGTTGGAGTGGTATTTCTCTATCTCTCCTTACTGGCGTACTTTCTGTCTGCTGTCTTCAGTGGACGGGCAGCTTATATTCATGTTGGCGCGGTAATTGGAACACTAATGGTGGGTAATGTTTTTTTTGTGATTATTCCTGCCCAAAAGGAAATGGTGCGGGCCATGACGGAAAACCGAAATCCGGATCCTGCTCTCGGGGCCAGGGGATTGCTGCGTTCACTTCATAATAATTACCTGACACTGCCGGTTCTGTTTACCATGATCAGTGTGCATTTTCCCGGTACGTATGGCAATTCCTCAAACTGGCTGATCCTGATCCTGGTTTCCGTTGCCGGCGTGCTGGCTCGGCATTATTTCAATATCCGCAAGGCCAGTCGTCCTGCATGGTGGTTTCTGGTCGTTGCATTCTGCATTCTTCTCGGAGCGGCGTGGCTTGCCTATCCCAGGGCAGTAGGGCATCAGCAACGAACTGTTTCGTCAGTCGAAGCCATGGAGATTGTCACTGCCAGATGCAGCGGTTGCCATGCCAGCAACCCCTCCTTTGCTGGAATATCCTCTCCACCGGGAGGCATGATCCTTGAAACCGTTCAGCAAATCGAGAATCATGCTGATACTATTTACCAAAACTCGGTATTAACCAGTACTATGCCACCCGGTAATCTCACAGGCATTACCGATCCTGAGCGACAGGTACTTGCAGCCTGGTATCAGTCATTGACAGGTTTGAAATGAACGAGGGATATCCGCGTGATCTGGTTGGTTATGGGTCTGATCCCCCTGACCCCCAATGGCCGGGTAATGCCAGAATTGCCGTACAGTTTGTACTGAACTATGAAGAGGGGGGAGAGAACTGTATTTTGCATGGCGATCACGGCTCTGAGGCGTTTCTCTCGGAAATTATCGGGGCGCAGGGCTATAAAGGCATGCGTCACATGAACATGGAATCGATGTATGAATACGGATCACGATCCGGATTCTGGCGATTGCATCGCCTGTTTGTCGAGAAGGAGATACCGGTGACGGTGTTTGGGGTGGCCATGGCACTGGAACGTAATCCCGAAGCCGTGCATGCCATGCTTGAAGCTGGCTGGGAGATAGCCAGCCACGGGTATCGCTGGATCGACTATCAGCATGTAGACGAGGCAGTAGAGATCGAGCATCTACATGTGGCGATCAGGGTTCATGAACAGGTCACGGGACAGCGTCCGCTTGGTTTCTATTTGGGGCGCACCAGTCCCAACACTCTCCGCCTGACCGCCGAGCATGGTAGATTCATATACAGTGCGGATACCTACGCTGATGATTTGCCTTACTGGAATGACGACCATGACAAGCCACTGCTGATGGTGCCCTATACGCTTGATGCCAATGACATGCGCTTTGCAACCGCACAGGGCTTTAATTCGGGAGAGCAGTTTTTTGGTTATCTGAAAGACACGTTTGACTGTCTATATGAGGAGGGGGAACGATTGCCGAAAATGATGTCGATCGGATTGCATTGTCGATTGGCTGGGCGTCCGGGCCGGGCCAGGGCCCTGGAGAGATTTCTGGACTATATCCATGAGAAGGACCGGGTCTGGATTTCCCGTCGTATTGACGTAGCTGAGCACTGGAGGAGCCATTTTCCTTATGGATGAATTCGAACGCAGATGGGTGAATCTTGCATCGGCGAGGCTTGGTGCGAGGGCAGTTGCCTGTAGCGACGATTTTTTTGCTCCCATGCACAGGATGCTCAAAGATGAACCACCCGTGTTCATCGAGGGCAAATACGATGATCATGGTAAATGGATGGACGGTTGGGAATCGAGAAGAAAGCGGGAGTTTGGTCACGACTGGTGTGTTGTTAAATTAGCCAGGCCCGGGGTGGTGCAGGGTTTTGGAATCAGTACCGAACATTTCACTGGCAACTATCCGCCAGCAGCCTCGATAGGGGGTTGTTATTCCGAGAGCGATGATCCTGAAGATATGCAATGGAAAGAATTGCTGGCAATGACGGCATTGGAGGGCAACTCCCGATATTTTTCCCGCGCCAACGGCTCTGCTGTTTATACTCATGTCCGACTCAATATATTTCCGGATGGCGGGATAGCGAGATTTCGGGTGTATGCAAAGCCGAGCATTGACTGGAGCCAATATGGTCAAGGCGAACTGGTGGATATTGCCGCATCCTCGAATGGTGGTGTTGCACTGGCCTGTAATGATGAACATTTCGGATCAATCCGAAACCTGTTGATGCCTGGACGGGGTGTCAATATGGGAGATGGCTGGGAGACAAGGCGGCGTAGAGAGCCGGGTAACGACTGGGTCCTGATCTCGCTGGCCCGGGCGGGAGAGATCCGGGAAGTGATCATCGATACTGCACATTTCAAGGGCAATTATCCGGAGAGTTGCAGCATTCAGGGAGCAAGTTTCCCCAATGTTGCCGTAGATACGCTGGAGACCGGCTCACGGGATTGGCCGGAATTACTGCCAAGAACGCAGCTTGATGCAGATGCTGAACACAGGTTCTCTGAAGAGATTGTTGATCTTGGCCCGATCACGCATGTCCGGCTCAATATCTATCCGGATGGCGGAGTGAGTCGGCTCCGTTTGCTGGCGGACGTTTCCGGCTCACAGGAACCATGGCGACGCTGACACCGAAAGTCCTGACGAAAACAGCTTTTGCTGCTTATGGTCAGGTTGTGGAGACATGCAATGCCAGGTCGATGATAATTAACCAGGGGCTGACGACCCGATATCATGACCTGTTTCGGATTGATGTGTCACGAAAAGGAGGTCATCCCATCGGCAATGTTTTCAGAACTCAGCCGTTGCCACTGCCTCACAGGGTGACCATTATGGAGCGACACCCGTTGGGCAGTCAGGCCTTTATTCCACTTGACGAGAAACCATTTCTGATACTGGTTGGAAGCGCGGGTGAGTCCTTGAAGGCCGAGGATCTCGAGTTGTTTCTGACCAATGGCAAGCAGGGCGTCAACATCAATCGGAATACCTGGCATCATTTCAATATCGCATTGGGTTCTACGCAGGATTTTCTGGTCATAGACCGGGGAGGCCCAGAGAGGAATCTCGATGAGGTCGAGGTTCAGGGCGAAGCCTGGATTGGTCCCATTCATGAATCCTGATCTTGATCACGCAGTAATCCCGAGAATTCTTGATCGAGCAGGTTCTAGTCCGGATTTCAGCATTAACGTGTTTCTGGAACATGCCAGAGAAGGTATCCATTCGAGAATTAACGATTCATCCTGGCAAGGTGGCCAGGCCCTGGTGGTTGACTTTGCCGAGCAGCAGTGGAACCTTGCCGGGGTCACAAGGCTATCGAAGCAGAGTGCCCATGATTGCCTGAATCATGATCTGGACTTGTTTCATGACCTGCCGGGTACTTTGACCTGATCATTCTGAACTTGCTGCCAGCCTGGTGTGACTTCCAGTTGCTGCTTGAGCAAGCCAGTTCACGGCTCAATAATGAAGGCCTGTTCGTGTTCTCCAGTTTTGGTCCTGATACGATGAATGAGGTTACCAGAGCCTGGGCGCTGGTTGACGATTATCAGCATGTTCACCGGTTCGTTGATATGCATGATCTGGGTGATGCCATGTTGCGTTCAGGACTGGCCTGTCCAGTCGTGGATACAGAATGGATGAATTTTCTCTATCCGGATTATCAGACACTGGCGCGAGATTTACGTGCCGGTGGCTTTTCAAACATTCATCATGACAGGCGCAAATCGTTGACCGGAAAAGCATTATTTGCGAGGTTCATGGAAAACTTCCGGAGGTGCGTTTCAGAGAATGGAGGGACAATCAGTTTTGAATACATATACGGGTTGGGATTTATTCAAGACCGGTCATCAGTCAAGGTGCAACCTCCCCAGCTATGACCCGGGCGGAACCTTGCCGGGGACAAGCAGTTTCAGGCTATATGGTTAAATGAGGACCCAAATACGCCACATAAATCTGTTTTTCTTTGACATCTGGGTAGAAATGCATTCGATATCCATGTGGCAGTTTCACATGATTCTCACAGTAAGCCTGCCGTCCGTCATCCAGCCAGAAAAGCCGCTCTTTCTTTTTTTCACGATTGTTATTGACACTAGCGGTTTCTCCGCTTACTTCGGCGGCAAGACCCAGGTCATTCAAATACTGATGCCGATACTCGGAATACTCGCCTTCTTTCCATTTTTCTCCAAACTTCTCCAAAACATTCAAAGCATCCCTGGCTTTCAATAGCACATCTTCCCGAGCAGACCAATTTTGCAGAGCGCCCCCAATTTGCTTGGAAAGCAATGTTATATGTGGAAATAGATCTTCTCTTTGCAACCAAATGTCTTTCGCGCTATTGAACAATGCATTGCGCCGATGCATCAGGTTTTTTTCATGGACCCTCAAGCTGGCGCCGTCACTGAGATTCAAGACGATTTCGTATCTTGTTTCCGGAGTAGAGCCAAGA
>VXPI01000087.1 GCA_009839585.1 Gammaproteobacteria bacterium | reverse complement strand
GGGTTGCCCGATGAGGGAAATTGCGGTTTCGAGGAATTCAGCTTCCGTGTTTCTTCAGGTATCACGCTAAATGGACAACGAGTCTTTGATGATTCTGATAGAGGCGATCTTTTTGTGGGTCATGCTACAGAACTCGAAACTTTGCCAGAAATAAAATGGGTGCGTGTTGGAGAAGGAGTTGATAATGGCTGGAGCGAGAACTTTGATCCTCATAGCAAGTCATTGCCTGATGTTCTGAAAGGTCGAGAAGGGATCTTCTATCTCAGGATTTACGATTCTGATACAAAGATGCTTGACAGTGTCGAATTTCGATATCTGCGTAATCTAAATCAGATTCTGATCAACGACATGGAATATACGGAACATACTATGCTCTTACCAGCATTGGGCGGGTATGAAAATACAGAGATACGCTTCATGGCATCCAACAACAAGGTGCTTTCCAACATTCTTCAAAATAATCGGGGTACTCTCTCGCAAAGTCAGCCTGGCATTTTCAAGATACCAAGCAATGCAGACGCAGATCACCAAGTATATGAACTGATAACAACTGATGGCAAGAACATCAAGGTTGAGTTAAATCTTCCTCGGTTCTGGTGGATGCTGAAGCTCAAAGGTTTTGCGCAAAACAATTGGAACGACACCTCGATTGAATTGACTCGACAGGACTTTCGATACAAGGCGCGTTCAAACGGAACTTTGCTGATCAAGTCTAAATTCAAGACCTGCAAGGCAGGGTTTGATAGTGATGTGTCTCGGCCCTACACCAGAAAGGCAGATGAAAACTGCATAGCCATTCCATTGAAGCATTTTGCTGATTATCAACAAATCAGGAAGACTCTTTATGAGGATGTTCATTTCAACATCGAACTAACCGGCAAAATACTGACTCTGGTAAAGATTTTAGCCGACCCCGTTCCAATGATTGTGTCGTTTTCTGCTGAACCATCAACGATTGGTGTCGGAGACAGTACCTCTTTATCCTGGGTCACGAAAAATTCAGAGAACAACGATATTCGCATTGAACCCCCAATCGGCAAGGTTGATAGCCATGGCACCTGTGTTGTTCAACCAAACAAGACAACACAGTACAAGCTGTTCCTGTCCAACGCTGATGGTCAGGACGTGGAGCGTAGCATCACTGTTTATGTGAAATCTGACTGCAAAAAAACTGCGATAGCCTTCATTATTGGCCGTGGAGGATGGAGAACCGGCAAGGGATTCAGTCAAACCGAGTTGGACAGCGCAGGGATGACAGTTGAACAGACAGTAGTCTATCAAATAACCTTGGACAAACGCCGACATACCGCACACCAGAGAAATATAGATCTACTTAGGGACATCCTTAAATGACTGATGAGCACAGTATAGAAAGCTGGCCGGAAAAAATCCGCCAACGATATGAAAACTACTTGAAAACATCGTTCTACTTTGCTGATCAAGATTTAAGGAAGTCTTTTGAAGAAGCACTACGTGAGGAAGGAAGTTTACTAAAGGGACCCTATCAAGAACCAGACGGAGAATTCACGAAAGGAACACATGCCCATGCACTGGCTCGCGAGTGTTTTTCAGAACGTGTTGATGAATTGCTACCCGCATTGATAAATGGGAAACTGCATACGCATCAGGAGACCTCTATACGAATTTCCTATATTGATGGTTCAAATACTGTGGTTGCAACTGGGACGGCAAGTGGAAAAACTGAGAGTTTTCTATATCCGTTATTTTTTGAACTCTATCGCCAATATCTCTCAGGTGAACTGGAAGAGCCTGGAGTCCGTGCATTAATCCTGTACCCCATGAATGCTCTCGCAAATGATCAGCGTGAGCGTATCGGTGAGATTTGCGGGCATCTGCATCAATCTGGATCTGACTTCAAACCAAGTTTTGGACAATATATTGGACAGACACCAAAGGATAGCCAAGATAGTTGGCGCAATGCTTCTGCTTGGCAACAAAATCGGCAACCCGGCGAACTCGTATATCGAAAGGAAATGCGCAAATCTCCGCCACATATATTGTTGACAAACTATTCCATGCTTGAATATTTACTGATCCGCCCTGAAGACAGCCCCCTGTTCGATGATGGACGAGGAAAGCATTGGCGGTTCCTCGTGCTAGATGAAGCGCACCAGTATCGTGGTGCAAAAGGTATGGAAATGGGAATGTTGATAAGGCGTCTCAAGCAACGGTTGCGTGTTGGCGGTAGATCAGGCTCTTTCAATTGCATTGCAACGAGTGCAACCATTTCAGATGCAAGTGGGGACCAGGACAAGAAAATAGTTGCGGAATTTGCGGAACAGCTGTTTGACGAACCGTTTAATTCTGCGGGAATTGTGTTTGGTCAATTCGAACAAAAACAGGAAAATTCGTCTCGTCGCTACCATGCTTTTCTTCGGGCACTCGAAGGGGCTTTTCTGATTCACAAAAATGGCAAGGACTGTGTTGTACTTAACCGTAAGGGTCGTTCAGAAAACGAGGACAATGGCGAACCGATAGAGATCGCTCTTTGCCGCGAGTGTGGACAGCATTACTATGTCGGCAAGAACAAGGACGGCAAACTGAAGGAAGGCATGCGGGACCCGAGTCAACCTGATTTCGGAGTCGACTACTATCTGCCAATTGAGACAGGGGAAGAATATTTATGTCGGCGTTGTGGCCAAATCTCGGATTCCGAACCGGGGTGTGAATGTGAAGCGCTAACCCGTGTCAAAAAATGCGAATCTCATCCAAACAACCCAGATCGACTGAAAAAGTGTGAAGTCTGCGGTTACAGGCGCGGTGGGGTGGGTGATCCTGTTCAGGAAATCGTGTATGGCTCGGATGGCCCGAATTCCGTGATTGCAACTGCTCTTCATGAATTGCTTCCTGATGACAGGCGTAAAGTTCTTGCTTTTGCCGACAGCCGCCAGGAAGCAGCTTTCTTTGCTTGGTATGCAGAAAATTCATATGTGAAAATCCGCGATCGTAACTTGATGCTCAAAGCCATGATGTCAGTAACTGTCGATGATGAAGGGCTTTCAATTGATGACTTGCAGACTCGAATGATCAGGCATTGGGAGCAGGCTGGACTCTTCGGCGAGACCGATACTATAGAGCAAAAAAACCGATCCGTGTTGACGGTTATTTTGCGGGAAGCAATTACCGATGAAAAGAGGCTGTCTTTGGCTGGAGTAGGTTTGGTGAAATGGTTTGTGATACTGCCCAAAAACTTGCTCCTTCCTGCTTCTCTATCTCAGCAGCCATGGAACCTAACTGAAAATCAGTCACGAGATCTTGTTGCTTTTTTGCTGGATGAGATGCGTTCACAGCGGGCAATGAGCCTCCCAGACTGCAAAGGAGTACCCACATGGGATAGCGTTTCTCCCTGGCCTCGACAAGCATATGCGACTGCACCGCCCGGTCGAAAACATGGTGTAAAACAATGGGGTGCCTCGCAATCCGCACTCGTTAAACACTTTCTTACTCGCTTGCTTGACAGTAGCGGAATGTCCGAATCGGATAGAACAGCCACGGCTGGGAAACTCATGGAAGATATCTGGAATTCGTTCATGGATATGGATTATGCGGATGAACCATTGCTACTGCCATCAGAGCAAAATGGAGCATTTCGCCTGAGTTGCCGATGGTTGCGAATCAAGCCCGTAAATTCTGACATTTGGCAATGTGACACTTGTGCATCCTTGAGCAACTATAACCTCAGAGAAGTCTGTCCACGGAATCAATGTACCGGCAAATTAACAACGATTGATCCATTGAAGCTGGAAAACAACCATTATCGGACTTTATATGAAAGTAGCAAGTTGCCACCTGAATTAATAGCCAAAGAGCATACTGCGCAAATTAATTCAGACACTGCGCGTACGCGGCAAGAAGAATTCAAGAATGGAAAAATTCATCTGCTCAGTTCCTCCACAACATTTGAGGTAGGCGTTGATCTTGGAGATCTGGAATCGGTATTTCTTAGAAATGTGCCTCCTGAATCATTCAATTACACTCAGCGGGCCGGCCGGGCCGGCCGCCGGGATACTGCCGGTCTCGTATTAACATATTGCAGACGGAATCCGCACGACCTCTATCATTATGCCGATCCTGAAGGTCGGGTTATCCATGGGAAGATAAATCCCCCTCGCCTAAACATGACAAACCAGAAAATCGTCAAACGCCACATGGTTGCGGTGGCAATGGCGTGTTTTTTCAAGGAGCATGGACAGAGATTTACAACGGTCGAAAATTTTGTTGCTGACTGGAACGCGCCTCAAGCTGCCAATGATCTTCTTCATTTCTGCATGACTAATTCTGATATAAAGGATTCCTTGTGCCGGATTGTACCTGAGAGTCTGCATAATTCTCTTGGGCTTGACTGTCATGCCTGGATTGAGCATGTGGCAGGAGTCGGCAGTCGCTTGTCTGAAGTAGAGTCGGAGGTCCGCGCAGATTATCTTGAAATGAAACTGCTTGAAGACGAGGCAGCCAAGGCAAAGGACTATATATTAGCCGACAGACTGAAACGACGGATAAGGACAATTGTCGGAGAAAAAACACTCGACTTCCTGTCTAGAAAAGCGGTTATTCCAAAGTATGGTTTTCCGGTGGATGTGGTTGAACTGGAGGTTCGCACACAAACCGGTCAGCCCCCCAAGGTTCAACTCCAACGTGACCTGTCTCAAGCCATAGCAGAATATGCTCCCGGCTGCAAGGTGATTGCCGACAAAAAAGAGTGGGCATCGTATGGTATAAAGGTAATTAAAGGTCTGGCTCTGCCTCAAAAATTTTACAGCCTAGATACGAAAGGCGGTGCGCTTGACTTTCAGAAATGGAATGATCTCCCTGATGGTCAACACAGATCAAGAAAATATCTCATACCGAAGTTCGGATTTTTAACTTCTGGGTTTGAAAAGCCTAGGGAACCTCAGGGAAGATCAAAACGTCTGTACACCACCCGCCCATTCTTTGCGGGATTCGATAAGCAACCGGATGTGTTGAATTTTCACGGCGTTCAGATAACCAAAGCAGTTCCAGGAGAACTAGTGATTTTATGCGAGGGCAGGAATCGCCGGGGCTTTTACATTTGTGAAGGTTGCGGTACGCATTTGACGGAACCTGAGGCAACGCATAAGACGCCATCGGGCTGGGAGTGCAAGCATTCGCTCGGGCGGTTTTCCCTTGGACATGAATTATCAACCTCGGTGGTGCGCCTGCAGTTCACAGGTTTGGATGACAATTGGGATGCCTATTCGATCGGTTATGCCTTGCTCATGGGTGTTGCGAGGACACTGGAAGTGCCGGATAACGATCTGAATGTTACGATAACGAATGAGGGGCGAAACAATGAATCGGCGGTGGTGCTTTATGACAATGTTCCGGGCGGGGCAGGCCTAGTCGAGCAGCTGGAATTGGAATCTGTATTCACCAAAGTTCTGAGTATGGCCAGACAAAGGGTTCAAGGGGACTGCGGTTGTGACTCAAGCTGTTATGGATGCCTTCGCAGTTATAGAAACCAGTTCGCGCATTTGCAGCTAAACCGAATTCGAGCTTTCGAGATTCTGTCCCGACTACCCTAATGCGTACAACCATTTGTTGCTTTCAAGGACGATTCATTCAAACCAGATTCTGATGCAGTTGATCAAATGGCATGCAGTCCTCCAGTTACGGTAATTGGTATAGTTCATTTATTTGTGAATCAAAAAGTACTGTCCATATCACATTCTACTCAAATTGATGCGACCTTGTAGATGCTCAAGAGTGATTTGAAATCTCTGCTTGATGGTTTGATAGCCTCTTGGGAAAATGAAGCGGTGGAGTTTAAACAGGCTGGAAAGGATTATCCTACATCCAGGATTGGAAAATATTTTTCGGCCCTGGCAAATGAGGCAAACCTGCGGAACATGGAGAATGCATGGCTTGTTTTCGGGGTAAATGATAGATCACGTAAAATAGCCGGTACGGATTACCGACTTGACCCGGAACATCTGCATCGCTTGAAAATCCAGATATCGCAGGACGCAGAACCGAGCATTACTTTCACCAACATCCATTGTCTGAATGAAGAGGGCGGACGTGTTTTGCTGTTTGAGATTCCGGCAGCGCCGCATGGCATTCCCATAGCATGGAAAGGCCATTATTTTGCTCGTGCCGGCGAGAGCCTTGTTCCCTTGGGCCTGGAAAAACTTGACAAAATTCGCAGGCAGACTCTTCCGCAAGACTGGACTGCGCAAATAGTTGCCGAAGCAACGCTTGAGGATCTGGATGAGGCTGCCTTGCGCAAAGCGCGCCAATTCTTCGCTGAAAAGTATGCTAATCGTATTGATATGCAACAAGTCATGGAGTGGCCGACAAACACCTTTCTGGAACGGGCACGTCTTACCCGAAACAACAAAATTACACGAACAACGCTATTATTGCTTGGCAAGGCGGAATCGAGCTGGCATCTATCACCACAC
>VXPI01000334.1 GCA_009839585.1 Gammaproteobacteria bacterium | reverse complement strand
TTTCAACACTGTGCAATGGAATCTACAGTGCCCCGTGTTTTTCCGGCGGTGAAGCCGGATCGACCAAAATATCCTCTCTTAATTGTGCATGCGCAGAAATGCGAAGTCGTTTTTAAATACTGTCTTTTTTATAGAAGTAAAAACTTGTTAACTTGATTATATCCTGATAGAATGCAAAAAGGAGGATTTATGAGCATTGCACAAAACGTACAAAACAGTATCCTGGCCATTCCCGCTGGCCAGATATTCGGTTACCACGCATTGCCTGACTATGCCTGTTCTCCCGGTGCTGTTATCAAGGCGATTAGCCGACTCATTGCAGACAGGCGTCTAATACGCTTCTCGAAGGGAAGGTTCTATGTGCCGAAGAAAGGGCTGATCGGTCTCTGCAAACCATCAGATGGCGAGATTGTGCGCACCATGCTTTACAAGGATGGCCGTCTTCGAGGCTATGTGACCGGACTATCGCTGTACAATCGGCTGGGCTTGACTGATCAAGTGCCTAAGACAATCACTCTGGCTGTTAACGGTGGTCGACAGGTCAAGGAGTTTGGCACTATCCGGATCAAGACGGTGGTTGCCCGAGTTCCGATTAAGGAACAGAACGTGAAACTCTTGCAGTATCTTGATGTGTTAAAAGATATCAGGAACATTCCTGATTCTGATGTTGATCAGTCGCTCGAGACAATGTGCCGGAAAATCTCGAAACTGTCTGATGGTGAACGAAAGCATCTGGTTACTCTGGCCGGCGAGTATTACAACCCCCGAACCCGGGTACTTGTCGGTTTGCTGTTTTCCCGACTGGAATTGCCGATTCCGGAAAATCTGGCGCTTTCCCTAAATCCGGTGACAACCTATACGGTTGGTCTGGATGCAGAGAAGTGGCCTGCGGCCAGGCAATGGAATGTACGCTAATGAATTTGCATGATAACAAGGAAGATTTTTCTGAATTTGTGCAGGTGGCCGCCGAGACGATTGGCTTGCCGCAAGTATATGTTGAAAAGGATTACTGGATAACTAAAGCCCTGAAGCACCTGTCTGAATCAGCGTATGTTGATGAAACAGTGTTCAAGGGGGCACTTCTCTGTCTAAAGCCTACCGCTTAATTGACCGCTTCTCGGAAGATATCGATCTCGCCGCTTTTTCAATTGGTAAAGGCGACAGCATGCGTAAAAAGTTACTCAAGAATATTGAGAAAACAGTTGCGAAAAGCCTTATACGCGTTCCAGGCGATGTGAGGGAATCAAAAGGGTCAAAATTTCGGAAAACGGTTTACCAATATCCGCGCTGTATCGACGATTCAGGTTTCGAGCAATCATCCCCCTACTTGCTGATTGAGGTTAATGCATTTACGCAACCGGAACCTTTTGAAAGACGAGATTTAAGTACCCTTATCGCCGAGGTACTTGTGGGAAAAGAGCGGGCAGACCTGGTCGACCGATACAATCTTCATGACTTTTCCCTTAATGTTCTCTCAGTCAAACGAACGCTTGCAGAGAAAGTACTAAGGTCTATCAAGGATAGCTATCATAAGAATCCCATTGCCGAACTCTCACGCCAAATTCGTCACCTCTATGACATTTGTCTCATAATGCGCAAAGAGGAATATCTGGATTTTTGCCGAAATGAAGAATTTTTGACGCTATTTCAGCAGTGTATTGAGGATGAAAGAATCAATTTTTCTAACAATTCAGAATGTCTCGAAAAGCCATTGTCAGAGGCCCCTTTATTTTCTGTATTTGAAACTTGGCATCCTTCCCTGGAATCTGTCTACAATGCGGACTTTTCTGAATTGGTATATGGAGAACTTCCTGAAATGGATGAAATTACCAACACTTTGAAGTTGCTGAAAGACCGCCTGAAAACAGTAAATTCCCAGTAGTTTTTTCGTTAACTCTGGGGGTATGGGTTGTTGTCAGGCATCGTCTACTCGAAATGAAATGAATATACTCATTAACTTGAGCGAGAACTGCAGGAAAAACCTCGTTATACAGGAATGTTACGGCAAGCAATTGAAATTCAGGCTAGTCTACGGGCAGGTCCCGCAAGTAATCGCCCATTGACGGTATTGGAATCTGGTAATATTTGGGGAGGTCTTCTGTTTCCATCAGAACACCCGCATGCAGGGCATCGGTTAGAAAATCATCAAAGGTTTTAGGATGTTCCAGCAAAGGGCCTATCAGATTGCGGAGTCTGGAACGAGACAGGGCACCATTAGGCACCTTTCCTGCCTCCATGGCAAGATTATGGTAAACGACCGGATCCTCGGAACATCGCTTGACCCTGCTCACGTAATATTCATTCTTGAACTTCCTGCCAAGTTCCAGAGCCTGAGACAGTAAGTCCCTATCCAAATTTCCATGATGATCGCGGATAATCTGACAGGCGGCAACTGATACGCTGTTGATGTGCTGAGGCCAGCCTTGAGAAAGATCAGCCAAGGCATCCACCCATTTCTCATGGTTTTTGGGATGTCCCTTGAAATCGTAGGTAAGGAAAACACTTTTGATCACGCTCACCGTGTCTTCATGCGAGAGCACACCCAGTGTTTTCACTCTTCCTCTTGAAAGTCTCGACAAGCCGCATTTGCTTAACACATCCTCGGCATCACCCAAGCCAAAAAAAGCTGTTACTAATGGAATGCCTTGTGTTTGACGATGCAGACAATCAAGAACATCTTCCGTCGTTTCATGTCGCTTCACGTTCTGGGCTTCATCTACAAATATAACGATGTGATAATTTTTCAGTAACGGAAAGGCATGTCTAAACAACCCGGAGGCACTTGTTGATTTATCCTTTTTACCTACGGTTATACCTTGAATTGATAGCTCCCTGTCATGAATTTCCTGGAGCAGCCCATGACCCTGATTTAGTGCTTTTTTAAGCCATCGGGAATACCTGCCTGGGACATTTTCCAGCAGACGTTCATTTTCCCGATTGGCTGCTTCGATCATTGACTCAACAACACTTTCAGGATGACACAGGGATCCGGGGGGCATTAAAACAGCAATCCAGGGCTTGCTCGGTGTCGAATGCTGGCGAACCGCCTCCATGCATTCGCCCATGAGTGCTGTCTTTCCGGCGCCGGGCGCACCCTGAAAAATCATCGTGCCGCCGCCAATATGACCTTCGCTCAGGTTGTTTACGGCCTTTCGAAACACCTCATATTCGGTATCACGGCCACGAAAAAAAGGTTCACGCCCAACTTCAGCACGGTCTGTACGATCCAGCCACACATCCAGAGGAAATGGGTCGACAGGGATAGGTTTGGGAAATAACGCCTGATTCATGGATTAATCATATCGCCAGATAGGCAGATGACCGTGATTGAATTCAATAAGTCCGTATATTATTTTTGGCAATAATAATTGAGAGTATCCGGCCAGTGTCTTGGCAATGGATGACCTTTCAGGGCAAGTACGGTTTGAAGGCAAGGCAGACCGGGGTGCAAGCAACGGGAAGAAGTGAGAAGGATTAAGGGTGTGGATTACCATTATCTTCCCTGCTATTTTCGGAATCGGTCGAATCAACGGTTGAATCTGCTTCCGGTTCCTCATCCCCGGTTTCTGTTTCGACTTCACCCTCAACAGCATCAGATGCTATATCGTCGCCCGCAACTTCCTGCTTCTCTTCATCAAGCTCTCTCTGTTTTATTTTCTCCTTCATCTCTTCACGGTGTTTCATGTCCGAGGTGACCAAATCGCCCAAGGATTCAAACGTTGTGAAGTCATCGTCATAATCATCCAGGCCGTCCCGGATATTGAAAACACCCTGAGAGAAAAGTTTTCGAAGAGCCATGCGGCGCAGTTTTTCACTGACTCCTTTTGACATGAATACCGAATAGTCGCTGTTTTCATCAAGACTTTCGATAGGAGGCATATCCTCATCGGTGAGGACTCGGGTTTCTTCATCAGATTCTGCACTCTCTCCAGAATCTGGTTGATCTTCGGCTTCTTCAGTTTTGGAAAGATCTTTTTCAGAAGCCTGCTCGGAATGTTCTGTTTTGAGTCTAGACCAACGCGACAGGAAGGCTTCCTGATCAGTGTCTGTTGTCTGTTTTTTTGACATATTCGGATTCGCTTATCCAGTCTTTGCGCTTGCGCTTTTTCTTTACTTCAGGAACATAATGGGTAACCACGTATCGTTCGACGATATTACACATTTTGTCGGGCATCACGATCTCAAGTACGATTCGTTCTGCCTCCATATCACCAGTAGCCTCATCCTGGTTTGCGGTCACAAAGACCGGCTCGATTTCCATGTCGTTCGGACTGCCATCACAGACAACAAACAGGTAAGGCGTCCCGGAGAGTAGATTGTACCAATACCCCTCATTCCCATCCTTATACAGGCGAACGGACATGCCGGTCCAGAGATATCGAACATAAGTGCCGTCATCATGAATCAGCATCTTGTCCGCTGCAATACCGGATTTTTTTTCACAGATGATGGCATACGCCGACCATTGAGGCAGTCCCCAGGGGCTTTCCGAATCCAGTTTTCTTTGAAGCACTACCGAAACCGGTATGACAACTTCACGTTCAGAGGCTTCAAATTGAATGTCAGGCATGATTTCTTCGACTAATAGGCATGAGTCTGCAACAATTCAAGACAACAGGATGAGGCAGGGACAACATACGGTAAAACTTGCTGATATTTGGTTTCAATATGATGATAATGCTAAAATAACGTAACTATCATGAAACAGCCTGGTGACCAGGATGTTTCGATTTTCCCTGCGAATGCAGAGTAAGTCATCAAGTGACGAAATTTAGCGTTTGGCTTCTCTTCTATTATGACACGAACAGCACCGTCTTCCGAAGTTTCTGTTGAGCAAGCCCGCTACAACAGTCCTGACCCTAGTATAGACCTGTTGCCGGCGCTCACCGACGAAGGTCTGGAGTCTATCCATCAGGTGGATTCCAGGAATCAGTATGGTATGGACCAACTGATCAATATCGTTGATGAGTTACCGCTCACGATCAAGGTTGATGGCGAAGAGCTGGTGACCTTGATGACCCTGGGCAGTCAACCGGAACTTCTGGTTTTGGGATATCTCAGAAATCAGGCACTGTTTGAACATCCGGGTCAGATCAAGTCAGTGAAAGTAAATTGGGACCGTGAACTTGCTGAAGTCGTTACCCGCAATGGCAAAGGCCTGCAAGGCTTCGATACCTCACGCAGGACAGTAACCACCGGATGCGGTCAAGGGACAATACTAAGCTGCACCTTGGACAAACTATATGAGCACCGCTTGCCCAAAAC
This sequence comes from Gammaproteobacteria bacterium, assembly GCA_009839585.1. Taxonomy (GTDB): domain Bacteria; phylum Pseudomonadota; class Gammaproteobacteria; order Arenicellales; family Poriferihabitantaceae; genus Poriferihabitans. The sequence goes on along the minus strand of VXPI01000334.1, from coordinate 1,198 downwards.
CACATTGAGGCAGTCTGAAATTTACGAGGTCCTGAATCGGGTCAAGGATTACAACAAGGCGTACCGTGCAGCCGGCTCTGTGCATGGTTGCGGTTTATGTCAGGCAGGAGAGGTACTGGTGTTTGTTGAGGATGTTGGGCGCCACAATGCCATGGATACGATTTCTGGCGAGATGTGGATAAACAATATGCCCGGACACGACAAGATCTTCTATACCACGGGGCGGCTTACTTCGGAAATTGTCATGAAGTCAGCCCTCATGGGAATTCCGGTTCTGGTGTCCAGAAACGGTACCACAAACATGGGCTATGAGCTCGCGGTTGAGCTGGGAGTTACCTTGATTGCTCGCGCAAAAAGCCGCCAGTTTTGTGCCTTGAATGCGGAAAACATGATCTTTGATGCTTCGCCCCCGATACCTCCCCATATGCAATCTGGCCAGCAGAATCCCCACTGACTTTTCCTATACTGGAATCAAGGGAAAATCATCACCGTCCATTGGCTCGCCATGCTGAAGGCGGCAATTCGGAAAAGGCGGTGATGTCTTTCCTTCCCGAACCGCAAACACCGCATCATCACCAATCCAGCGACTGGAGAAAGCGCGCCTCCGACGATCAGCAGACTGGTTGCCCGGGGCACCGTGCAAGGTCAGAAAATGGAAAGCCACGGCATCGCCGCTCTCGAGTTCCCAGCTCAGAATGTCATACGAATCGCGTTTTGCATCAATGTCAGGAATCGTTGCGAATTTCGAGTCTTCATAAAGCGGGCTTTTGTCAAATCGCTCAGGCTGAAACATTCTGTTCAGGCGGTGAGACGCAGCAACGAACTCCAGCGATGTCGTGCGTGGTACGTGGTCGAGTGCCAGCCATATACTGCAGTTTTGTTTGCCGTCTACACAATAGTAGGGCTGGTCATGATGCCAGGGTGTTGGTATTGAGGTTCCGGGTTCCTTGATCAATACATGTTCATGAAATAGTCGAACGCTTTGACTGCCCATAAGTTCACGGGCAATCCTGGCGACCGGTGACTTGAACAGGAATTCTCGATATTCGTCAATGCGTTGCCAATTGCAGTAATCACCAAAGAAACGACCTTGTGCGGAATCGGTGTAGTCACGAACGTATGGGCCGGGTGATGCCAGATTCTTTTCGATACCTTCTCGCAATGGGCCGACCCAATCCCTGAAATATCCGCGTAGCAC
>VXPI01000407.1 GCA_009839585.1 Gammaproteobacteria bacterium | reverse complement strand
AACTGAAACTGTATTGTGGGCCGCCAAAACCGATAAATCCAAACATGTTTTCAACTATCAGTTAATGCGCCAGCATAATGGGGGAAAACAAATGAAGACAGTCTGGAAAATTGGCACCCCTAAAAAATCTGAAAAGCAGTTTGGCAAACATCCCACACAAAAGCCTTTGGAATTGATTGACCGGATACTGTTGGCATCAAGCAATGAAGGCGATCTGGTTTTTGATCCGTTCATGGGGAGTTGTTCGACAGGTCTGTCGGCCTTGCAGAACAATCGTAAATTTGTTGGATGCGAGATGAACAAGGAGTATGTTGATCTGTCTGTTGCTCGATTATCTCAAGAGCGCATGCCCTTTGAACCAATGATTAAAACTGCATGAAGAAGGGTGGGGCAGGCGGAGACAGCATTTCAACTGGATTAAGGTTTGAGGGCAAAGTTGACTTCATATCCTTGCTCGAACAAGTACCCGGATATTCGTTAGGTGTCCCAGAACAAGGTGTTTTTGACAAGTCAAAAGTTGGGGTTGATATTCTCTTTAACGGCAAGATAGTTGCGACATGTTTTAAAAAACACCAGTTTTACAGGTTCCTTGAGAGTAAAGGGGTTGACTGGAAAAAGGGTTGACTGGAAAAACATCATTTCAAAAAAACTATTGCCCGATGACGCGATACTGGTAATACTTCGAAAAACCCTTTTTATTGTTGAGGTGAAATATCAGGAGGTGGCTGGTTCTGTAGATGAAAAACTACAAACATGCGATTTCAAGCGAAAACAGTATATGAAGCTTGTATCTGGGATAGGACTAAAAGTTGAGTATGTGTATGTTCTTAATGACTGGTTCAAGCAACCGGGATACAAGGATGTGTTGGACTACATTCATAGCGTAAACTGTCACTACAGGTTTAATGAGTTGCCGTTGGCATGGCTCGGATTGCCAACAAGAAAAACATAACTGTTAATCAATAATCATCAAATCGGAGTAAATATTTTCAGCGTTATTCCGGCATCACTCACTGGTCATATATTCAGACATGACACCCATTGAAAACCGGGCAAACCGGTTGGGAGACCATTGAAATACTGGTCAGATCTCCCAGACGATTTTTCCATTCTTGATGGTCAGCACAACCTTGCCGGTGAGTTCGTGGCCGAACCAGGGTGAATTTCTCCCCTTGCTCATCATTGTCGTATCGTCAAGTGTCCAGATTATCCTGTCATCAAACATTAAGAGGTCGGCAGGCCTTCCGACAGCTAGATTGCCGCACTCGAGGCCAACAATTTGGGCAGGATTCGCGGTCAACGCTGAAATTACTGTTTGTACTTCCAGCTGGTTGTTTTTTACCAGGCTCCAGGCCATTGTCAGCAACGTATCAAGACCGGCAATTCCAGTAGCCGCCTCGCTAAAGGGAGCCAGCTTCGAGTCCAGGCTGTGTGGCTGGTGATCGGAACAGATTACCGAAATATCGCCACTTGCCAGCCCCTGAATCAATCCCTCTTGATCCCGTATTGTGCGTAATGGGGGAATTACCTTGAAGAAGGTATTGAACTCTCCGATATCGCTTTCAGTACAAAGGAGATTGTGGACAGCGACGGAACCGGTAATTGGCAAATTGCGCTGTCTGGCCTCTCGAAGCCTGGAGACTGATCTTGCACAGGAAACAAGGTAGATATGTGCCGAAGCACCGCTGGTTTCAACCAGCGCAATATCACGTGCAACCCCAACGGTTTCGGCAGCCTCCGGGATTGCGGGCAATCCCAGCTGTGTACTGATGAATCCCTCGTGCACGACCCCGTTTCCCTGTAACCATGGATCCCATGAGGCTAGAAAAACCGGTATGTCATAGGTCGAGGCATACTGCATTGCTCTTCGCATCAGTAGTGAATTCTCAACCGGTTCAAGTGCATTGCTCACCCCCACGCAGCCGGCATCCTGAAGAGTGGCCATATCGGTGAGTTTTTTGCCTTTTAAGCCGGCAGTAAGTGCGCCGAGGGGATAAATACCACTAAACCCCGCAGCATTGGCTCGCTCCTGGATCATGTGCACCATACCGGGTGTTTCGATGACGGGTAATGTATCAGGAGGGCAGATCAGACTAGTGATCCCTGCACTGGCTGCGGCACGGGTCTCACTCAAGATAGTAGCCTTATGCTCCTCGCCAGGTTCCCGCAATCTGGCACACAGGTCGACAATACCCGGGAAAATGTAGCGGCCTTTGGCATCAATGACTCTTTTGGGCCTGAAATCCTGATGTGGGTCGCCGATTGCCTTGATCCGGTTTCGGGATATGTGGATATCGGTAACCTGGTTAACCCCATTGGCAGGGTCGACCAAATGGCCGTTGTGAATACTTATGTCCATTTGGATTTTTCCTGACCACCCATCAGATGAGCCATGATTGACATTCTGACCGCAATCCCATTGGTAACCTGATCAAGAATGACGGATCGATTCCCGTCAGCTACGCTTGAAGAGATTTCCAGGCCACGGTTGATGGGGCCGGGATGCATGACCATGGCATCAGGTTTTGCGAAGTCGAGAGTCCTTTCGGTCAATCCATAACGGGCGAAGTATTCCTGCTCACTGGGGATAAGCTGTCCATCCATTCTTTCCCGCTGTATGCGTAGCATGATGATGACATCAATATCTTCGAGGCCGTCTCTCATGTTATTGACATAGCCGACCCCCATGGTTTCGATATCTGTCGGAATCAGGGTGCGAGGCCCAATCACGCGAATTTCCCGGACCCCCAGTATATTCAGGGCATGAATCTGCGAGCGTGCTACGCGCGAGTGGAGGATATCGCCGACGATAGCGATGCGGAGTTTGGAGAAGTCCTGCTTGTGCTGACGGATGGTAAATACATCGAGCATGGCCTGAGTAGGGTGCTCGTGGCGTCCATCACCGGCATTGATAACCCGGACATGGTCGGGCAGATGGCTGGCAATTAGCTGTGCTGCACCGCTTGCACGGTCTCGAACTACAAACATGTCGGTATGCATGGCCTCAATCGTTTTGACCGTATCCAGAATAGTCTCGCCTTTTGTGGTCGACATTCGGGTTGCATTCATGTTCACCACATCAGCAGATAGTCGTTTCGCGGCAATTTCAAAGGTGGTGCGAGTTCGAGTGCTCGGCTCGAAGAACAGGTTGACCATCGTTTTTCCCCGCATCAGGGGGATTTTCTTGATTTCGCGTTTGCCGAAATCAATGAAGGAATGTGCGATGTCAAGAATTCCTGTGAGGGTATCCTCGGAAAGACCCTGTATGGTCAGGAAATGGCGGAGCTTTCCATTTTGATCAAACTGAACGGGAAAGTCTGCACGCATACTCAAATCGAACTTGTCTCGTCGATGCTGAATCCAAGTTTACCGTTATCTCGATAGAGTTTGGCTTGTTGATGGTTGTCCAGATCCAGTTCCATACCGGTGAAATCGGGTTGTATCGGTAATTCGCGACCGGTTCGTTTAATCAGCACGCCTAATTTGACGCTTGCAGGCCGGCCATACGAGAAGATTTCGTTCAGGGCGGCCCGGATCGTACGGCCGGTATAGAGTACGTCATCAATCAGGATGATATTGCGGTCTTCTATCCCAACCGGCAAGGAGGATGCCTTGACCTGTGGGTTTAGTCCGACCTTGCTGAAGTCATCCCTGTAGAAAGAAATATCTAGGGTACCCAATTCTTCGTTGAAGCCAATTTTCCGATGAAGAATATCGGCAACCCAAACCCCTCCTGTATGGATGCCGATTAGCAAGGGGTCATCGATGGAGCTTGAAACGACTTGTTGGGCAAGATTGTCGATGGCATTGCTGGCGGTATTATCCATGTCGAATCAGAGGTTGATCCTTGATATCGGAAAAATAGGTCTCAAGAATGATTTGGGCGGCCACATCGTCCTTCTCATGGAATGCCCAGCGCTTGCGTATTTTGTACTTGGCCAGGCTAGCCACAACTTCGTTTGCTTCCAGGGTTGAGTAACGCTCATCAACCATGATGTAGTCTATCCTGCACTTATTACTGAGTTTTTTTGCAAAAGCCCGGGCTTTTGCAGACATTTCTGTTTCTTCACCTGAGTTGGAAAGGGGTAGCCCAACCACAAGAATTTCAGGTTTCCACCCGTCAATGATTCCCAAAATCTCCTGCCAATCGGGTGTGGACTTGCGATTCTGTATGATATCGAGGGGTTCCGCTGTTGCGGTTATCCTGTTTCCAACTGCGATACCGATGCGTAGTGAACCATAATCAAAACCGAGTATGCGTCCTCTCGATTTCTCTCGTTGATTGAGGTCAGGCATGCCCAAATTGCCCCGATATCTGATTGATATCAATACCCAGAATGGCAGCCGAGCGATGCCAGCGATCTTGAAAGGGTGTTGAAAACAGAATCTCATGATCGACCGGGGCTGTCAACCAGCTGTTTTCACGGATTTCCGACTCGAGCTGGCCGGGTGCCCAGCTCGCATACCCGAAAGTCACCAGGGCACGTTCAGGTCCAGAGCCAGCCGCCATATCGGCAAGGATTTCCTTGGAACTTGTCAAGCACAAGCCATTGTCGACCTTGAGGCTGGATTTCCATCTTGATTCCCTGCCATTGTGAATCACGAGGCCAAGTTCCTGGGACAGGGGACCGCCATTGAGTACAGGTTGTTTGGCGTAAGTGTCGATGGTTGTGATGATATCCATCTCCGAGAATATCTCGCCTATGTAGTGGGATGTGGCTTTGTTAATAATGATTCCGATAGCGCCGCCATCATCATGATGGCACATTAATACAACACTTTTAGAGAACTCCTCGCTAAGTAGCTGGGGCATGGATATGAGGAAACGATTTTGAAGAGATTCCATTAAGTCCAGTTATTTGGAGGTTCCGGTTATTGGTTGATTTTTGAACTGAGAGGCCAGAATATGCATGGGCGAATTTTATCATGAGTCAATAAACTATGAATCGAAATATTTCCTGCATATTATCAATGAGAAACCCATCGTCAATCTCCATGGGGACTTGACAGCCTCATTCATGCTTACACAAACTCATGATATATAATTCATTTTCAAACTAATTCTTTTGGAGATCCCATGAGCGCTTATTTTATTTTTACTCATAAGGTGCATGATGCCGAAACGCTTAACTCAAACTACCTGCCGAAAGCGGTTGAATCTTTCGGTCCTTACAATCCGGAGGTGCTGGTTGTTGATGAGAATATCGAGATTATGGAAGGGTCGTCAGACGCGAACCGAACAGTAGTGATCAGGTTTGAAAGCAAGGAGCAGGCGAAAGAGTGGTATAACTCGGAAGCCTACCAGAATATCGTCAACCTCAGACTTGATTCAATTGATGGTTTTGCTTTTCTGTGTGATGGGTTCAAGCCCTGATCCTCTTTTGGTTGAGGACTTGTGCCAGGGAATAATGAAAAGAACTCCCTATGCATCCGGGGAGTATCCAGAAACCCTGTCTCTATGTGGATAGGGTTTCTTGAATTCCTGCAACAGCAGGGTGCCCGCAGGATATATTTCACGGCCAGCCCGGCAAATATGCTGTGACCGACAAGATACTGCTTGCCAGCGGTGATAGCCCATTGCTTGAACGTGCCGGGCGAGTTCTAGCGGATCAGGAATATCAGGTATGTCCGTTCGTCGATGGTATCAATGCGCTGATTGGGGTGGTCAATCATCGTCCTGACCTGATTTTTGTCGATACGTTGTTGCCCCGGTTAACTGCTCACCAGTTCTGTTATCTGGTCAAGCGCAATGCCGAATTCAGGCCGGTCCCCGTAATTATTCTCTCGAATACCAACGGGCTTGCTGAGCGGGCAAAAGGCCACTCGGTTGGAGCCATTTACCAGCTGGTTAAACCATTTGATGATCAGGAACTCTTGAAGGTAACCAGGCGCTACATGACCATCTGTCCGTGATGATCATCTTTCTTGTTGCAGTTAACCTTCACGGCCCAGAAGGGTAAATGACAGACCGTTCCCGGAAATTGCATGATTTTTGGACACGAGTGATCCGATGACTATTCCGACGAGTGTCGTGACCAGTGACCCTGGATTGCCGGGTTGCCATGTTTAACCTGCCAGGCAGTTAGGGCCGAAATCACCCAGGAATCAAGATGTGTGACCAGTCCCTTCATTCCTCCACTCTCGGGCCTGTTTTCCATACGGGTTATTGCTTCTCCGTCAAGCCGGGTATATCGATGCATAGTAAAGCGAAACAGTTCGGTGAGTCTTTGCCATGAGCAGTTTCGACCCAATCCATTACTCCGGCATGCTCATCGGCCCACGCACGAATCATGAGGCTCAACAACTGCTCGTTGACACAAGGAGTGTCCAGTCAAGCCGGCAGCCTGATGATTTGGGGAGTATTCCCCAGCGCCTCTGCAAACTTGAATGCACAATGGAAAGTAGTGGGCTGGAGGGAGCCGGGCTGCTTTGTTCGAGTTTGTCTGAACTATCGGAAGCATTGGTCCAAAAGCCTTGTGCAATAGACTCATCCCAAGGATTTGAGATTCTCAGCGAGGG
>VXPI01000077.1 GCA_009839585.1 Gammaproteobacteria bacterium | reverse complement strand
CAGATTCCATTGTCCAGCATAAAGGCCACTTTGGAGCCTAGGTCAATCCCCATGCCGTCAAGGTGGCGTGAAATATCATCAACATTCCGCTTCAAGCCAGCGAAACTGATTGCCTGATCCGTCTCCGGCTGGATCAGGAAGGTCTTTTCAGGTTGCTCCGCCGCACGCTGGTTGATGATTGAGGAAACAGAAGCCATTTTCATCGGGACGTCAGTTTTCCCCATATTTTTCCAGATACGCCCCAAACAGGTCCTGCTCTTTGGGCCGGTCCTCGTCGATGGTATTGACCAGGTGCGTGATATTGATGAAGTGGTGGTAGTTCAGGTTTTCACTGATGCTGTTGCCGCCCCAGGTACCGCAACCCATGGACAGGGTGAACGGCATGGCATTGTCGAAACTTCCGCCGTTGCCAAATGCATGTGCCTGATTAACCAGTACCCGAACCACATCCACCTCCTCGGCCAGCCGGGCAGCTCGTTCATGGTTGGATGTATGGATTCCGCATGAATGACCGCGACCGTTGACCAGCAATATATTCTTGACCAATTGCACGGCATGATCAAAATCACTGGCCTTGTACACGGTTAGTAGCAGGGACAGCTTTTCATCCGCAAACGGCGAGTCTGGATCAAACGATTCCTGTTCGACCAGAAAGAACTTCGAGCGCTCCGCCTCTCCACCGAGATTCAGGCCGCGGGCGAATACATCCGCATCCCGTGCAATCAAGTCGCGCGACAGTTTTCCATCTTTCCAGAGTTTTTGTCGGACTTCTGACTGCTGATCCGGTGATACCCGATACGCCCCGACCTCAATCAGGGAGTCCATTGCGGCATCATAGATGTCATCGAGAATAATCAGGGAATTTTCGGATGAGCAGGAGGTTGCGTTATCGAAGGTTTTCGAGGCCTTTATCTTGGAGACAGCTTCTTCAAGGTTCGCCGTCTCGTCAATAATCACCGGCACATTGCCCGAACCAACCCCAATCGCGGGAGTGCCGCTGGTATAAGCACTTTGCACATTTGTCTGAGAGCCTGTAGCCACGATCAGGTCGGCAGCCTCCAGCAACAGTCTGGTCATGTTTCTGGAAACTGGTGCAGGCAGGACCTGTACAAGATCCTCGGGAGCGCCAACCTTTGCGACTGCGTTACGCATCAAGCCGACTGTCTCCGAAGTGGTTTTCCAGCCTGCCGGAGAGGGTGCCAATACAATCGCATTGCCGCCCTTCAATGCCATCATGGACTTGTTCACGGGTGTTGCAGAAGGATTGGTCGATGGCGTAATGGCGGCCACCACCCCGACCGGCTTGGCGTATTTGACCAATCCGCGGTGTGGGGATTCTTCAATAATCCCTACGGTTTTCGCACGCATCAAGTCGCGCAAGGTGCCGAAAGTCTTTCTCTGGTTTTTTATGACCTTGTCTTCAACATTGCCAATCCCGGTATCCTGAACCGCAAGTTCGGCTATTCTGCGTGCGTTTTCCGGCTTGTACAGGGACCAGGCTACAGCGGTGACCAGTTCATCGATCTGCTCCTGGCCATAGCCCGCTATTTCCTGCATCGCTGATCGGGCTCTGGCAACTGACTCCCTTATAATTCGACGTTCAGCATTATTCTCGATTTGTGACGACATGTAATGACCGGCTTTTCCAATAATCTACTTGATCCGGATGGTTCGGGGAACCATCCAATGCGGATTGTATCCAGTCAAGACCGCCGACTCAATAAACACCGGGCAAAATGAATCTGGATCTCGCGCCATGGATACTTGCCTGGTGTGCTCTTGCCATGGCGTGCGGTGGGCTGATCAAGGGAGTTTTGGGGATTGGAACGCCGCTTTTAACCGTGCCTATGATGGCATTGGTTCTGCCTGTTCATGAAGCCGTTGTCATTATGGCGATTCCAGTGGTGGTTGCCAACCTCTGGCAGGCGTACGATGCCGAGCAGCCGCTTGAGACTGTAAAGCGTTTCTGGCCCGCCTTGACGGCCCTGCTTGCCGGAACCTGGTTCGGTGTCTGGATTCTTTCTGGCATAGAAGAGAGGGTATTGCTGACAGTCGTCGGAATCATGGTCATCTGCTTTACCTTGATTCAGGGGTCCCGGCGCAAGATCATGATACCCGCTCGTTTCGAGAGATCCGCTGGCGTTGCATTCTGCGGAAGCGCCGGGTTGATTGGCGGTCTCTCTTCCATGTTCGGACCAATGATGATTCTGTATCTTGTGTCCCTGCCAACACTTGCGAAGGACAAATTCGTCAATACCATTAGTTTTCTCTACGTCGGCGCCGTTGTTCCCTGGGCTGTATTGCTGGTCGTCATGGGGGTAATGGATGCTCGACTCGCGCTGATCTCGGGGCTTGCCGTGATTCCGCTTTCGGCGGGATTGCTGGTCGGACGATCAATCCGAAAATACGTCAAGGATTCGATTTTCTATCGCCTGATTCTTGGAGTGCTGATCGTCTCCGGCGGCAGCATGATCTGGAGGGCACTGCTCTGAGAACTTCCAGCTAACCAGTTCGAGCAAGTCAACAATGACGGATTGCCAACACATATCCCAATCAAGTCGCAAATTCGCTTGCAATCAGGTTCAATAGTGTAAAATCCGCGCATGTGAGCAGTTAAGCTCATCGATAACAAGGTCGAACTTTGCGTGCTCGCAACTCGGTTATAGCCGTTCCGAGCACCAATTCCAGACAGATAACCAATACGTTCGATGGTGGTTTTCGTCACCGTCAATTGAACCAATGAGTAAGGATTAATAATGAAACTGACAAAATATATTGCTTCGGGACTGCTTGCATGCAGCATGACGCTGGTCTCGAACGCATCGTTTGCTGCATGCGCCACCGACTCCCTACCAGGCAGTCTGGCAGGCCCGGATGGTTTTCCGGAGCGCGCCTTGACCATGATCGTGCCCTATGGCCCAGCCGGGGGTTCCGGGCAGGTCGCACAGGCCATGGCTCAGGCTGTAACCGAATTGACCGAAGTCAATATCAATCGCGACCACAAGCCCGGCGGCTCTGGAACAGTCGGCATGACCGCTTACATGGCACTGCCCTCCGATGGATATTCCGTACTTGAACATATTGACGATGCATCAAGCGCACATGCGCTGGACTCCAGCAAACCCAATCCAGCTTCTGATCTGATTCCGCTGGTTGTTTCACAAATCACCTTTTCACAAATCTTCATTCGAACCAACGAAGACCGGTATACCGATTGGAACTCTTTTGTAGAGTGGGTAAAAGCGCAAGATGGAAAGGCTACCATCGCCAATGTATCCAAGGAAGGGTCTATGGAACGGGTAACCATGAAGGCCATATCCGATGCAACCGGCATCAGCATTCAGCAGATTTCCTTTGACAAGGGTGCGCCGCGATACGGCGCTCTGGCCGGTGGCCAGGTTGATGCACTGTTTGAGCAGCCCGGCGATGTCCGAAAATTTCTGGATGCAGGCACTTTCAAGCCAATCCTGACCATTCTTCCAGAAGCACCGTCGGCTTTTCCGGATGTCCCCGCTCTTTCTGATGCCGGACTTGATTTTGATCCGCTGTATCGATTTCGCGGTTTCTATGTACACAAGGATGCGCCGGCTGATCGGGTCGAGTGGTTGAAGTGGGCATTTCAGAAAGCCTATTGCCAACAGAGCTATCAGGACTACAACGAAAGCAAGTACATGCATCTAATCGACAGTTATCGGGATACGGAAGGCGCTCGCGAACTGATTACTGCGACCATCGATCAGTACAGGGAGGTCTACAAGCAGATGGGCCTCGATGTCAAATAGATTATCCCCCTGAATTCACATGCCCTGGCATTCCGGATGCCAGGGCATGTCTGATTTCACTCCAGCGTGAAAAACCTGCGCATTGCTCATGTCGTCGAGGCGGCGATCTGGCTTTCGCTTGCGTTGCTGCTGTTTGTCAACTCGTTTGATTTCAATCAGGAAATCGAAATTTACAGATATGGTGCTTCTGCATGGCCCAGGGCACTGCTTCTGTTGATTGCGGTGGCTGCGATTGGTCAGTTGTTCGGTCAATGGCTGCGAGGCGAATCGCAGGGGTCAGAAATACTCAGCAAAGCCTCCGATGATGGTGCCGAGTTGGCGGCAGAGGTCTCGAATCACAACAATCCGAAATGGCTTGCATGGACGTTTTTGATAATGACGATCCCGTTCTTCTACATGAATGTACCGGGGGTTGTGGGTGACTTGCTGTCTCTGGACAAAGCCGGCCTGAATCAGGCAAAACTTCTGACCGCTGCAGTTTTGCTGGGTATATTCCTGTTGGCGATTCGCGGTAATCATATTGGCGGGATGCTGACCCTGCCTTTGCTGTTCGGTGCTTTTCTCCAGGACTTCGGCTTTTACTTTACTGCACCGTTTTTCATATTGGGTACGATGTACCTGATGGGAGAGAGACGCTGGAAAAACATGATCATGGTCGGCGCACTGGTCATGGGCATCATGCTGGCGTTATTCGTAAGCCTGCTTTATGTTGGCCTGCCGACCGGAATCATCAGCCCGTTTTACGAGTTCGGCACCACCATCGTGAATCTCCTGCAATGACCAAGCAATGGAAACCCTGACCAATTTTATAAACGGAACCATTGCACTATTTGGTGATCCGCTTGGCATCCTGATCTTTCTGGGAGGGGTGATCGGCGGCATGCTGTTCGGGGCAATACCCGGTGTCAGCATGCTGACCCTGGCAGCTATCCTGCTTCCGTTTACGGCGCATCTTTCCCCAGAGCATGGCATCATGCTATTTTCAGTAATCTACTGTACGGGCGTCTACGGCGGTGCGATTACTGCGATTCTGTTCAACATTCCGGGGGCACCGGAGAATGCGCCGACCGCCTTTGACGGCTATCCCATGACCCAAAAAGGACAGGCGGGCAAGGCCGTAGGGGCCGCCGTGACCTGTTCTGCGATCGGAGGTACCGTCTCTGCCGTGATCATGATGATTGCTACCGCACCGATCGCCGGTTGGGCAATCTCGGCGTTTGGTCCGCCGGAGATTTTTGCCCTGGTGTTTTTCGGGCTGGCAGTGGCCTCTTCCGTTGGGGCCAAAACCTTCTGGAAAGGGTGGCTGTCAATCCTGCTTGGCCTGCTGATTGCAGTGGTCGGCCTGGATCCGGTTGGCGGCATCGAGCGCTGGGATTTTGGCATGCCCTACCTGTTGGCCGGCATCCACTTTATTCCGACAATTCTGGGTTTTTTTGCGGTCTCGGAAGTATTCGTACAGGTCGAAAAGAAAGCCAGGGGTTCTTACAGTGCGCCAAAGGTCGGTGTCGATTTTCCGAGTCTGGCAGAACTGTTTGCCCAGAAGGTCGCGGTCATTCGATCCATCGTGATTGGTTTTTTCTGCGGTATTCTGCCCGGCATTGGGGCGACTCTGGCAGCCTTCATGGGCTATAACGAAGCAGTGCGCTGGTCCAAGGACAGCAAGGAATTCGGCACGGGAAAAATGGAGGGGGTGGTTTCTTCTGAAACGGCCAATAATGCGGCAACCGGTGCTGCCATGATTCCGCTTTTGGCTCTTGGACTACCGGGCGGTGCGCTGACTGCAATGATGGTTGCGGTTTTCCAGATGCATGACATGGAACCCGGGCCATTGGTATTCCTGAACAGTGCCGATCTGGTGTGGGTTGTTTTCTCCGCCATGTTCTTTGCCAACCTGTCCATCCTGCTGATTGGTTTTCTCGAGACCAAGACCATCATTAACCTGCTCCGCATACCGTTTCAGTTTCTTGCTCCCGTGATTCTCTTGCTTGCTACCGTCGGTTATTAAGCTGTAAGGGGTTTGACGATCGGTATTGTGGTGATTTTATTTGCCGGCATTGTGGGGTTTTTACTGCGTCGAGACGGTTATTACGTGGCCGGGATAGTGCTTGGGCTGATTCTAGGAAAAATCGGCGAGCAAACGTTTGCGCAAGCCATGCAGATGCTCCACTTTGAATGGTCTGGGTTTTTCTCGAGACCCATTGCGATTACCCTGATTATTGCGGGAGTTCTCACCCTGTTGAGCAGCATTTATTCTTCTTTCTTCAAGAAATCGACTTGATGTCGGCTGGTGTACGAATTGGTAGTTTAGTGTCTGCCAAAAAACCCCTGTTTTCCGGCAACCGGGTGGTCAGATGCAGCAGGCGACGAAGCCGGTCATGGCACAGTCCGGCGCAGAAGGTGCCGTTTTGCGCACTGCATCATGCGGTTTTCCAGGGTGCCGTCCGGGTTTTCAGGGTCCAGGCCACGGCCCGGCGGCCCGGCCTTGCCCTTCGAGATCCAGCAGGGATGCGCTCCCCGGGCGACCAGCTCCTCCAGCATTCCTTCCGCATGCTCCGCGAACTCACGGCACAGTGCCAGACAGGCCTCGACCCGCTCCGGCGTCGCCTGCCTCCGACAGCAGCTCCGGACCCGGCAGTTCCACGTTGTCGATGACCGTCCGGAGGTGGTACTGCTGATCGTGCGAAACGCTCGAATGGCCTAGGAACAGACGCAGGGTCCGGTGCCCGCCCAATGGCATTCACTTAAGGACAGGGTTGCATTCACTTAAGGATTTCAGGGGCCC
>VXPI01000207.1 GCA_009839585.1 Gammaproteobacteria bacterium | reverse complement strand
AAAGACTGAAATGTTCAACGAGAATCCGTGCATTGAAGTATATCCTAACCGGGACTATCGAATTTCCCATTATCCCTGTCATAAAACGCTATACTGATTTCACCATGTCCATAGGCGGAAATTCGAGATGACGCAAGATTCACTCAGTGTTCTAATTACCGGTGGAACCGGCCTTATCGGCCAGGCATTAATCCCGGTACTTGAAAGAAATGGCCATAGAATATCGGTACTGACACGCCACCCGAATCGTTACCTTTCGAGCCAGAGTCAACCCGACCTATTCTCTTCATTCGAAGATATTCCTGACAGTCATCCGGTAGATGCAATTATCAATCTTGCCGGAGCCCCGATTGTCGGACCGCGCTGGAGCAGGCAACGAAAGCAGGTTCTTCGGGGTAGCCGAATCGGGCTCACCCGAAATCTTGCCAGGTGGATGGCCGCTCGCCAGACACCTGCATCCGTGATGATCAGCGGGTCTGCGGTTGGGTACTACGGGAACCGTAATGACGACATACTGGGTGAATCAGAACCGTCCGGCGATGACTTTGGATCTCATTTATGTCGAGACTGGGAGAACGAATCGCTAGCCCTGGAAAATCTGGGCATCAGGGTTGCAATCATCCGCACCGGACTGGTGCTCAGCGGATCCGGAGGCATGCTGACACCTATGCTCCCTGGCTATAAACTTGGTCTCGGGGCTAGAATTGGAAACGGCAGGCAATGGATGAGCTGGATTCACATTGATGATCAAGTGAGGGCCATCTGCCACCTTCTGCATCATCCCTCTTCAAACGGGGCATATAACCTGACGGCTCCTGTTCCGGTTCGCAATGCCGAATTCAGCGACACTCTGGCCCGGGTCCTAAATCGGCCTCGACTTCTTGTATTTCCGGCCCCGATTCTGAAACTCGCGCTTGGTGAGTCTGCTGTCCTGCTGCTTGGTGGTCAGCGTGCCATTCCCGATAGACTTCAGCAGGAAGAGTTCCAGTTTCGCTTTAAGAGCGTTGAAGCGGCACTCACTCATATTGCCAATCCGTAAACTGTGATTGCTGGCGGCGAAAAACATGGAAACAGTACAATGTCCAGAATGCGATCAACCGGGGCTAAAATGCTACGGAACTGAATGGCGGACAACTTCATGCCGACCGTTCAATTATTGGCAGAAAACACGAGTTGGCATTCATGCTCTAATCTCGAGAAATTAACAGCAACTCCCTAACAAATGGCAAACCAACGTCGTAAACCAAGGCGACCGGCATTGGCTCCGAAAAAGTCAACCGTAACTCTACTCGGCAACTTGACCGCAGTTGCCGTCGACACGGAAACTACTGGTCTTGATACAGCCAGGGACAGAATAATCCAGATTGGCGGGGTTCGCATTAAAAGTGGTCTACTCAATGAGGAAGATCACTGCAATCAACTCCTCAATCCCGAGATGCCGATTCCGGACATCTCTCGAAATATTCACGGAATTGCTGATGAAGATGTCTGCGATTCTCCAAAATTTATCGAGTTCGCTTCCCAGTTCAAGAACTGGATCGGAGATTCGGTAGTGATTGGACACTCGATTGGTTTTGATCTGGCCATGTTCAAGCGCGAGTGTGATTTATCCGGGATCAACTGGGAAGCGCCAAGAACCATCGATATTCGACACATGGTTGATGTCCTGTCTCCAAATCTGCCGGATTACTCTCTGGAAACTCTGGCAAGCTGGCAAAATATCCAGGCCCATGACCGCCATGATGCGCTGGCCGATGCCCAGATGACGGCAAACGTATTTATCGCACTGTTGCCCCTGCTTCGCGAACAGGGTATCCGTACGCTTGCCGAACTCGAAAATGCATGCAGAAAAGCGAACAACCGGTCTGTCGATGAAATCAAGTCTGGCTGGTACGATTTCCTCTATAAACCGGACGATGATCCATTGCACCACTCCCCTGCCCGGATTGACAGTTACCCTTACCAACACAAGGTCTCAGACATCATGTCTACACCCCTGTTCTTTGCAACGGTCAAAGACACCGTATCACATGTGCTGGACATTCTGATGGAAAGGAAAATCAGCAGTATTGTAGTTAAGCCACTCGAACCCGGCCCAGAGCATGGAATCGTTACTGAGCGGGATATCTTGCGGGCTATCAATCGACATGGTATAGCCGCTCTGGACATGCACATTCAGGATTTAGCCACTTTTCCCCTAAAGACTGTCCAGCATAACGAATTTCTGTTTCGTGCGATCGGCATGATGGATCGGCTCAGATTCAGACATCTTGGCGTAGAAGGCCCCAATAAACAAATCGTCGGCATGCTGACCTCGCGTGACCTCATCCGGCAGAAATCTACGGATGCGGTCAATATCGGAGATGCTGTTCTCCATGCAGAAACCGAACAGGACCTGGCCAGCGCCTGGTCAAACCTCTCGCAGGTGGCTATTGGGCTTGATCGGGAAAACGTAGACGTGCGTAATATCGCAGCCATTATCTCTGAAGAGTTGCGGGCGATAACCCGTCGGGCATGTACCATGGCCGAGAAAGAAATGGTCGATAACGGCCTGGGTCATGCCCCTGTGCCATACTGCATGCTGGTCCTTGGATCTGGAGGGCGGGGGGAAAGTCTGCTAGCCATGGATCAGGACAATGCCATTGTCTACCTTGAAGGTGATCCGGGATCTGAGACAGATCAATGGTTTGAAAAACTCGGCCAGCGCACATCGGAACTTCTCAATATTGCCGGTGTACCCTACTGCAAGGGGAATATTATGGCCAGCAACCCTGAGTGGCGAATGGGCCTGCAACAGTGGAAATCCATGATCGAATCCTGGATTTCGCGAACCCGCCCTGATGATTTGCTAAAGACGGATATTTTCTTTGATGCAGTTGCCGTGCATGGTGATGAATCTCTCATGAAAGATATCTCAGAACATGCTTTTGAACTCGGGTCTGCATCAAGGAGTTTTCTGTCACTGATGGCTGCCAACGCTTCGAATGTGCATTCCCCACTTACTATGTTCAAGCGATTCAAGCTTGCAGATGGACGCATGGATGTCAAGATAGGCGGGATATTGCCAATTTTCTCGGCCGCTCGTGTGGAATCCATTCGCAATAAGATATTGCATAAATCAACACCGGAACGACTGAATGCGCTACTCGAGATGGGCAAGCCTGCGGAATTGATCGACAATCTCACTGAGGCTCATCGGATTATTCTGACGGCAATACTCAAGCAACAGCTTTTCGATCTTGAGAACGGAATTTTCCTGTCGAACAAGATTGCCCCTGACAAAATGAGGCCTGGTCTTCGAAACAATCTCCGCTGGGCTCTCGAACAAGTGCCTTCAGTAACCGACTTGCTGGGAGTGCCTGCCAAGTAGCATACAATGCAGAATACGGTTTCCATCTGACTGAATAAAGCATCATGAAAAAAATTAACGGCCTTTTGATCCTGATAATGCTCTGCATGGCATTCGCTGTTCATGCATCGACTCAAACATGGTCCGACATACAGAAGGAACAACGCTGGGCAGAACAGGTTATCGACACCCTTTTCGATGGAGAACCGATTTGGCTTAAGGCAGAAGATCATGAATTCCTGGGTATTGAAATGCAGGCATCGGAGGGTAATACGGGACGTGCTGCAATCGTGATACATGGTATTGGGATACACCCGAACTGGGAGCAGGTGGTACGCCCCCTTCGGGTTGGACTCACTGAACATGGCTGGCATACTCTCTCCATCCAGATGCCAATCCTGTTGAACGATGCCGACTCCTTTGATTATGCTCCGCTTCTTGATGAAGTACCTGTTCGAATCAATGCCGCTATCGATTATCTCAAGGAACATGGACAGCAAGAACTCGTCATCATTGCCCACAGTATGGGTGCCACGATGACCATGCGTTACACGGAAGATGTTCCCGATACACCGATTCAGAGCCTTGTGTTAATTGGCATGCAGGGAGGCAGTGAAACGGTCTATGATAATGCCGAAGCACTGAAGAATATCCATATGCCGGTTCTGGATCTGTATGGAAGTGAAGATTTACCGGGAGTCATTGATTTCACGGGTCGCAAAGCGCAGGCAGCAGCTAGTAATCCGAAGTTTCAGCAAATCGAGGTTCCGGGCGCCAATCACTTTTTTGATGGGCTGGAAGATGAACTGCTTGCAATAGTCAGCCAGTGGCTGGAAGATAATCGATCCTGACTATCCCAGGACCCGGGTTAACTGTCACTGGCAATCAAGTATTCATGTCGGGAGCGGTCATTATCAGGATTTCTGCCTGGCATGAAGAGCATGCCTTCAATTCGAGGCTGGCAAGGAAAGCCTTGAAATTATTCATTCCGTGGATTTCCTGACAATTCTCCCCAAAAAAGTCTTGCATGGCATTGGACGTCAATTCAAATCATCCGGCAATACCTCATAAGAACTTTACGATTCTGTCTCTGGCAATTAGCCAAACCATAAACTGGGCAGGACTGTTTTATGTATTTCCCGCCCTATTAATCTTTTGGGAAGCAGATCTGGGCTGGTCAAGAGTAGAGATCACCGGCGCACTGACTCTGGCAATTGTCATGTCGGGGCTGGGGTCCCCAATCTGCGGGAAATTGATTGATCTGGGACGAGGGCCTCTCATGATGACTGCCTGCATCCTGCTTGGCTCACTTGGCCTGTTCGGACTATCAGTAGTGGACGGCATCTTCGGGTTTTACTTCTTCTGGGCTCTTATCGGCATCAGTTTTTCGGGTTGTCTGTATGACCCTTGCTTTGCCCTGATTACAAGAAGCCAAGGCCGTGATGCAAAACATAGTATTACTCTGATCACCATTGTCGCCGGCTTTGCCGGAACGCTGAGTTTCCCCTGCGCATATTTTCTGGCTGACGCATTGGGGTGGCGCGAAGCGGTGCGGATTTTCTCCCTGTTCGTCCCGATTGCGTCTGCACCGATCGCCTGGATAGCCACCCGGCAACTGGAAAAATACCGACATGAAGAGAGCTTGACTGCCCATCCAGTGATGAAAATCCGCAGTGGCCTTATCAGCCCAATGTTTCTTTGCCTTGGCATTGGCTTTGCCTTTCTGGCAATTGTGCATGGTGCAGCACTTCACCATTTTCTGCCTCTTGTAAAGGAGCGCAGTATTCCGGCGGGGACCGCCGTGTTTGCGGTATCCCTGATCGGACCCATGCAGGTTGTAGGGAGGCTGATTCTGTCATTTCTGAAAAACCGGATAACCCATCATGCCATCTCAATGAGCAGTTTTCTGATTATGGGCACATCCATGCTTTTGTTGCTCGGAGTCTCATCAGCCCCGGAGCTGGTTTTCCTGTTTGTGATGATGTTTGGAGGCGGATATGGACTGGTTAGCATCATTCGTCCGGTTATTGCCCGGGATATTCTGGGCGAAACAAATTTTGGAGTGAATTATGGAGTGCTCACCCTGATATACATGATGGGTTCTGCAGTTTCGCCATTTCTGGGATCACTGATTTGGGAATTTGGCGGGTATGATCTGCTTTTGTACTGGTTAATGGTATTTGCCATTTTCGGAGTCTCCCTGTACGTTGTGTCGTATTCCATTGCCAAGCGCCGACATCCATTCACTCAAGATTAATCATCATCCGGGTTAAGCCATAATGAAAAGCCTACTCTTCGTTTTACTGATTACCCTCTGCTATTCAGGATACAACCTGCTTATCAAGGTTTCGATGTCACATGCCGAATCCACCATCACCTCCCCAATCCTTGCTACCATCTGCCTACAGGTTTCAGCATTGATGGTATCGATAGCCTATCTGTTGACCACGGGCAGAACTTCCGTGTCTATCCCTGATTTGCCGTTTGGGGCCTATGCCTGGGCGATCGGTGCAGGAATTTGTATCGGAATTGCCGAAATTCTGTATTTTTACCTGTTTCGTGGATTTGAGGGGGAGACACTCATTCAGGCAAGCACGGCAATTCCGATGGTGATCGGGGGCACGATCCTGATTACGATCCTGGTCTCGGTCTTCCTGTTTCGTGAATCGCTCAGCCACGCCCAGTGGTTTGGAGTGGCACTGGCATTTGTGGGGATGGCCGTTTTGGCGTTCAATCCGGGTTGATCAGACATGTCTGGAAACGGTGGAGCGTCCGGGAGCCATCAGTGGCAAAGCCAGAGTCCCCGGTTCTGCAGCATGAATTCAGTCTGTGGCAGTTTCTTCAGGGCGCTGACATGTTCCGGTATGCCAGCCTCAACCTCTATCACATGCCAGTTTGAGAACGCAGTATCGCGAACGCTGCTTACTCCTGATTGGGACAAGAGAAAATCGTGACCCGAGAAATCCGATCCTGCCGGATCAAGACCGATCACGTACTCGGCCAGTCCCTCCTGATTGATAAAAGATGTCGCATTCAGCTTGACAAGTTCCGCTTCTGTATAGGACTTGAAGAAAACAACCAGCAACTTGCCGACTGGTTCCAGCATGCCACTGAATCCGACAAGAAACATGCAGGCCGCAAACCCGATATAGACAGTGAATCTTTTGATGGATGCAATCATAGCGAATTGAATCGACAAGCAATTTGATTGTGGTCGATTTGCAGATATCAGG
>VXPI01000095.1 GCA_009839585.1 Gammaproteobacteria bacterium | reverse complement strand
GATTGGCCCAGCCATTGCGCCATTTCATGAAATGGATATTGATGGTGATGATGGTTTTATGGGCTATCATACCAACGAATACGGAACCTTTTATCTAGGCACCGATTATCTGGGCAGGGATACCTTGTCTCGCGTCATTTACGGGGCCCGCAATACCATTGGCATATCCCTGGCTTCAACCCTTTTGGCCTATCTTATGGGCATAACTCTCGGGATACTTGCAGCAGTGAAAGGCGGGTGGATTGATATGGGTATCAGTCGGGTCAATGATGCAATACTGTCTTTGCCAACGATCATGTTGGGCTTGATAGCCATAGCCTGGCTTGGATCCTCAATACCCGTACTGGTTGGCACAGCGTCAATAATTTATGCCTCAAGTGTATTCCGGATAGCCCGAGCACTGGGTCAGGACATTATGGTGCAGGATTTTGTCGAGGCGGCCAAAGCGCGTGGTGAGGGTGCCTGGTGGGTAATTCGGTCCGAGGTGTTGCCGAATGCCGCCATGCCGCTTGCAACAGATTTCGGACTGCGCCTCGTATTTGTTGTGTTGTTTATTTCCTCGTTAAGCTTTCTGGGCCTCGGTGTTCAACCGCCTGCGGCTGACTGGGGAAGCATGGTGCGTGAGAATCTGCAAGGTCTTCCGTACGGATCGTATGCGGCTATCTGGCCAGCTTTGGCAATTGCCACTTTCACCATTCCGATCAACCTGATTGTCGACGATATTTCGGCCAAGTCTGGCGGTAGTCTCGCCACCAAGATGGTATAGATGATGCAGAAAGAAAAGCTTGTTGAAGTCAAGGATCTCAGGATCGATGCAAAAAATGACGATGGGGATATCATTCCGATTGTCAAGGGTGTCTCCTTTGACATTCACAAGGGCGAAGTGGTCGCGTTGATTGGTGAGTCCGGTTCAGGGAAAACTACTATCTCTCTTGCTTCTTTGGCTTATACCAAGCCTGGGCTGTATTTTTCGGGTGGCGAATTACTCGTTGATGGTGAAGACATGCTCAAGGCTGAGCCGATGCGTACGCGGGAGATTCGTGGGTCCAAGGTTGCCTATCTGGCACAAAGTGCTGCCGCAACATTCAATCCCGCGATCACCATCGGTGAGCAAGTTACAGAATCAGCTGTTTTGCATGGAATCCTCTCGCAAAGCGAAGCGGATAAACGTGCAGTAGAGTTATATCACGCACTCGAATTGCCCGATCCGGGTCGAATTGGTTTTCGATATCCGCATCAGGTGTCCGGTGGTCAGTTACAGCGACTGATGGCTGCCATGGCACTTTGTGGAAAACCGGATCTCATGGTTCTCGATGAACCAACCACAGCGCTTGATGTTACAACACAGATTGAAGTTCTGAAGGCTTTCAAGAAGGTCATCCATGAAGAGAATTCTGCGGCGATCTATGTAACTCATGATCTCGCAGTTGTTGCACAGATTGCTGACTATATTGTGGTTCTTTATAGCGGCGAAGTCATGGAACAGGGCACTGCAGATGAAATCATCAATAATCCAGGCCATCTCTATACCCAGCGGCTGATGGCAGCCGTGCGTCCAAAGCCTCAAGCTGGACTTGGCAGTTCAGTTGGAATCGAGCATGAAAGAGAAATTCCGGCGATAAAAATTACCGACATGACTGCTGGATACGGGGGCATAGTCAATGGAGAACCCAAAGTTCCGATTCTAAGGGATATCAATGTTTCCGTATTGAATGGCCATGTGGTTGGTGTCATTGGTGAATCAGGGTGTGGAAAATCCACCCTCGCACGGGTCATGGCGGGACTTTTGCCCCAGTCTCGAGGTACGGTCAAACTGGACGATGTAGAACTTGAAGGAGATCTTCGAAACAGAAAACTTGAAGAGTTGCAGCGGATACAGTTCGTATTCCAGATGGCTGACACCGCCTTGAATCCCAAACAGGTCATTGGCGACATTATCGGCCGTCCGCTTGAGTTTTATCATGGTCTAAAGGGCAAAAAGAAACATGCCAAGGTCGTCGAGATTCTTGAAATGGTTGAGTTGCCGGCAGATTTTGCCTCGCGTTATCCGATGGAATTATCGGGTGGTCAAAAGCAACGCATAAATATGGCCCGTTCCCTGGCAGCCAACCCGGAAGTCATGTTATGTGATGAAGTAACTTCGGCACTGGATTCAATCGTAGGCGCAAACGTGATTAAGCTTCTGACTGCACTGCGAGACAAGACAGGGGTCTCCTTTGTTTTTATCAGTCATGATCTATCTACCGTAGCTTCATTTGCAGATGAGATCGTGGTGCTCTATGCCGGTCGTGTTGTTGAGCAGGGCCCAACTGATGAGGTGCTGACTCCTCCATATCATCCCTATACCCGACTCCTGATCAGCTCCGTTCCGGAATTGCGACTTGGCTGGCTTGAAGATACCATGCAGAAAAGGGAAATGGCAGTTGGGATTGCCAAGGATGTCGAAATTACTACTGTTGGCTGTCCATTCTTCAATCGTTGCCCAATGGGACTGGAAGGAACTTGTGAGAAGCAGAATCCCCCTGTTCACGATTTGAGTTCAGGGCACCAGATCACCTGTCACCGAACTGTCGAAGAACTGGAAGCAGTCGAGTTTGAGGTTCAACAGGCATTGAAAAGTCACAGCACCGATGAAGCTGTGGTCTAGCCATTTGCACCTTCGTCAGGCGAATACGAAAAAATCCGGCTCGAGCGTACTTAATGTCTCAATCCGAGGTCAACCACGCACAGGTTATCCATAAACTCGGCTCTCCTGAAGCCATGCAATGGCAGGAATGGCCTGTACCGGGCATTCAACCCGATGAGGTGAGGCTACGTCATACGGCGATTGGCGTGAATTATGCTGACACCTATCATCGTGCGGGTATTTCACACCCCTGGAAGGTACCTCCTTGTCCGGTTGTGATTGGTTTTGAAGGAGTGGGCATTGTTGAGGATGTCGGCAAGGACGTTTCGAATTTCAAGATAGGCGATCGGGTTGCCTATGGCATACCGCCGCTGGGAAGTTACAGCGAAGCCAGAAACTACCCAGCTGATAAACTGCTCCATCTGCCAGAATGGCTGGATGACCGCGAAGTGGCCTCACTCATCATGAAGGGCATGACGGCGCACTATTTGCTCCATCGTACATATGCAGTCCAGAAAAACGACGTTATTGTCGTGCATGCAGCCGCTGGTGGTATGGGGTTGCTTCTCTGTCAATGGGCAAAAGCACTGGGTGCTGTTATCGTTGGCACTGTGAGCACTGAACAAAAGGCCGAAGCTGCTGCCGAAGCAGGCTGTCATTACCCGGTGATTCGGCACAAGCAAGACTTTGTTGATGTTGTGCACGAAATCACGGAAGGGGAAGGGGCGGCAGTCGTTTACGAGTCAATTGGAAAGGACACCATTATGCAATCGCTTGACTGCTTGCGTCCGATGGGAACTTGTGCGGCCTATGGCCATGTATCCGGCCCCCCGGACCCGATAGATATCATTCAGGATCTTGGACATCGTGGGTCGCTATTCATTACCCGTCCTGCAATCATGCATTATGTTGCCAAGCGGTCGGATCTGGAAAATACGGCAAACAGCGTATTCGAGGCAATCAGGAACCGGACAATTCGCTCCAGTATCAACTATGAATATCCTTTACGGGATGCAGTAATTGCTCATCAACGCCTTGAAAGCGGCAAAACTCAGGGAGCGACTGTCCTGATTCCGTGACTGTGGTTTCTACCGGGCATGCCAATGCCAGTTTCAATCAAGAGACTGGTTGGGAATGAATCGCAAATCATGGTCGAATAGGCTGCCTGTCAATTCAGTCTTGCCGGTTGAAGCATATCGGCCTTGCAGAACCTGAACATCTTCATATTGTCCTGATTGCCGAGCTGGATTTATTTTTCAGTTTGGTTTTTGACAACCACCATGTGCTTGCCGGTGGCCGCGAGGGTTGTGCATTTCGGTCTGGGATCGAGCCGGTTCAAGGCATGCTTGGGGATGAGAAGCTATTCTCATTCCGATACCACTGCCAGGCATCTGCTGTTTGAGTCAAGCCCAAGTCTTGCTGCGGTATCAGGACAGGCTGATGCAATCAACAGTCCCGCAAGTCCGGCGGCACCAGATTCCGTGGTTTCGAGGCCTGCGTCTCGAGCGGATTGCCGACCAAGCTTCGACTCATCATCCGATATCACCATGAATGCATCAGCTATTTCAACGAGTGTATCGTAGGCAATCAGTGATGCTTGCTTGCAATCCAGCCGCCCCATGACTGAAATCGGACCTTCAACAGCTGTCAATGTTTTCCGTCGAACGCTTTCGATTAGACATGGTGCAGCTTCGGGCTCAACAATAATCAAGGTCGGCTGGACAGGCCAATATGTACGGACATGTGCAGAAAAAGAAGCCGCAAGCCCGCCCACGCCTGCCTGCAGGAAAATGTGTGTAGGCCAGCTGTCTTTTGCGAGGAAGTGATTCATGCATTCTTCGGGAATAACCGAATAGCCTTGCATAACCAGCCCCGGTAGGTCAGTATATCCTTCCCAGGAACCGTCGGCGAGCAAAATTCGCCCGGGATCCCGGGATATCTGTATAGCATGTGCAACGCTCTGTTCATAGTCTTCCCCATGCCATACGACAGAGCAGGGTATTTGATTCAGGCGATCTGCAAACTCAATAGGTACGCTGCGTGACAGGACAATGATCGCATGTGCGCCGAACAGTTTTGCGCCGGTTGCAACGGATATGCCGTGGTTGCCGGCACTTGCAGTGACAAATGTAAACCTTGATGCGGTTTCTTGAATCCCCGGGTCCAGTAATTCGTCCGGAGTAATGGTTCTTCCCAGGCAAGACGCAGCTTCATTCTGAAGAATACGGGCAACAGCATAGATTCCGCCCAGCGCCTTGAAGCTGCCGAGCCCCATCCGGTTTGACTCATCCTTGATCCAGACATGTTTCAGATTGCCTTGCAGGGCTATGTGCCTGGATTCAAGGAGTGTTGTCGGTTGATATGCAGGGCAGTGCGACAGAGAATACAGAACTGGTCCGGAATCGCATGAAAATGACCAATTAAAGGTACCGCGATCTTCAGTGTCTGCATGTTTGTTAATCAGGAGTCTTGCGGAGGAATCCAAATTCATTCACCAGTAAAGTATTCTTCAGAAAAGAAATGCCTTGTGTCTAAATCAGGGAGTGTACTCGTGAATTGAGTATTTTCAGACATAATATGCAAAAGCAATCGAAAAGGAGGTGTCTATGAGAGCGCTCCACAAAGATTTCGGGGTAGAGATTCGGGGCATGGATCTGCGTGAAGCGGCTGTGCATTTCCCGCAAATACGGGAAGCATTTGAAGACCATTCCCTGTTGCTGTTTCGCAACCAGTACCTGAATGAAGAGGCCCATCTTGCTTTTGGGCGTCTTTTTGGTACGATTGAAATCAGGGAGAAGCAACCAGAGAATCATGAGGATCGGGTATCAATTGTGTCAAACCGCCGGGAAGATGGATGTCTTGAAGATGAAGGAAGTGCCAGGTTTATGCATCAAAGAGCAAATCAGCTTTGGCATACCGACAGCACATTTCTACCCAGGCCAGCCCTGGCCAATATCCTGACTGCACGAGTGATACCGTCATCGGGTGGTGCTACACAATTTGTTTCTACTCGTGCTGCCTGGCGTGACCTGCCCGAAAAAATCCGTGAAAAAACCCGCAATCTGATATTTCTGCACCGATATGCACATTCACGCAAAGCGGTATCAGAATCTGCGGCGAATCTTGACATAGTCACTATGTGGCCGGATACGAAGTGGCGGGCAATCTGGCGTAATCCAGTCAATGGAACTGAATCCCTGTACTTGGCATCTCACGCTTATGGAGTGGATGGAATGGATGAACAAGAAGGCAGATTGCTGATCAATGAATTGATCGAATTCTCGACTGAACCGCATCGGGTTTATAGCCACCAGTGGCTGCCCGGTGATGTGCTTGTGTGGGATGAGCGTGCAACTATGCATCGTGGTACTTCCTGGCCTTATGGTGAGGAGCGAACCCTGGCAAGCATCTGCATTACAGCCAGTGAATTTGACGGCCTTGACCAGACTCTCCTCAATTGAGCAAAATGAACTGCAATGCGTACCGAACAACAAGAATATGGAAATGGGGATGCCTCGTATCGGGCGGCTGGCGGTACTTCAGGTATCTACAGGCTGGTTGACCGGTTTTTTGACTATATGGAGCAGCTTCCCGAAGCAAGAGATATCCGCGAAATGCACCCTGAAAATCTGGATGAATCGCGAGATAAGTTGGCCCGGTTTCTGTGTGGCTGGCTAGGAGGGCCGAAGCTGTACCAGCAAAAACACGGGGCAATCAGTATTCCCGGTGTTCATCAGCACCTGGATATCGATATGTCGGAAAGAGATGCCTGGCTCAAGTGCATGTCTCTTGCGCTCGAGGAACAACCATACAGCAATGACTTCAGGGACTACCTGATCCAACAGTTGGCGATACCGGCAGAACGCATCCGAACAGTCTGTCAATCTCGCAATGCAGAGGATGTTGAAAAAAATTCGTGAAGTGGTTGCAAGCGTGAGTTACACGGATTGAATACCCGGGAAGAGAAGGGGTAGTGGCATCAGGCTGACTC
>VXPI01000146.1 GCA_009839585.1 Gammaproteobacteria bacterium | reverse complement strand
CTTCAAATAGTTCCTTCAGCGTGCTGACCAGCAGGCTCTTGCCGAAGCGCCGGGGACGGGACAGGAAGTAGAAACGCCCCTGCCGGATCATCTGCCGGATCAGGGGCGTCTTGTCGACATAGTAGCAGCCCTCGTTCCGCAGATTGGCCAGGGATTGATAGCCGATCGGCAGCGGACGGCGCCCGGTCTGGGTTTTCGCATTCATCATATAACCATCATAGCATAGCAGCGTGGACTTGTATTGATAGGTGGAACTGTATCAAATGCAGGAACGGTATTTTCAAGTGAGTGTCCCTCGGCCGGGCAAAATGAGCAGTCAAGCAAGATCAAGTGTAACTACTCGCCCTCTGCCGAGTGGTCAGGAAGGGGGCGAGTAGTTACGATATCGTTTATAATTTTCCGTTCTGGTTTGGGGTCACCCCAACCATTTATTCGTATTCATTCGGGATGATTTTGTTCAATGCCTACAGACTACAACATCGAAAAAGAGGTCGCTCTGATCGAGATTATCAATCTGCCGGGAGAAGGGTTTGTAGCCGAACTTCGCATTGACAGTGCATCCTACATGTTTGACCGTCAAGGGTTACAGCATCTGATTGTCGAGAAGAGGAAAAACGGACTGAACGCCAGTGTCGAAGAGAATGCCCTGGCTCGAATCAACAGTTTCAGTTCGGCATTTGGGGAAAGATGATTCAATGACCCGGGGGCTGGCGAAAAAACCGCTGTCCTGGTCTTCGACTTTTCATGCCCTTGAACTGGATTCGGAGAAGGTTCATCTCTGGCTGGCTTTTCCCGGGCACAATGCACTGGACCAGTTCGGTCATGATGCCTGGGCATGGCTAGGCGAACGCGAACGATTTCGGGCCTTGCGATTGTCTGATGCCAGGCAACGGGCGTTGTACCTGGAGGCAAGAATTGGCCTGAAAATCCTGATCGAGGCCTACACTGGACTGCCGCGAGACCGGATTACGCTGGAATATGGACCAAGGGGAAAGCCAGAACTGGGCAAACCTTTACAGTGGCTGCAATTTAACTATTCGATGTCTTCGGGATACGTGCTGTATGCGTTCTCCCGTGATCGGGAATTGGGTGTCGATCTCGAAATGCATCCCAGAGATGTGCATGTCCAAAGACTCAGTAACCGTATTCTTTCGAAACCGGAAAAACAGTATTTTGATAATCTGCCAAAGACGCAACAACATGCCGCCATGCTGGATTGGTGGACACGCAAGGAAGCTTACGGCAAATTGCTGGGTGTCGGAATCCGCTATAACATGAGCCAGACCAACCTATTGCAGGATCCGGATTCATTCTGCTGGATGTTACCAGTGTCTGGTTTGTTTGGTGACACACGGGACGGCCCCAGATTTGGTCATGTGTACGGAACCCAGATCGAGTTGCCTACAGACGGTTCTGCAGCGCTTATGTATGACTCGCCCGATTCCAATCGCCACCACCCGGATATACAGGCATTTAACTTCGCTTCCATCAAAACCGGCTGAGGCCGGCATTCTGGCTAACGGAATCAATGCAATAAATATTATTTATTATTAAAATAAAAATAAACCATGAATAAATATGTTGCACCGCACAATAAGAGTTGTTATGATGCGCTGCACAAAATAATTAAACAACCCAATTGAAAGGTAATTCTCATGAACACAGAAAAAATTAACAAGGCTCTGGCTCCGGCTGTCGAATTCAATCGCCTGGTCCTGAGCAACATGAAAACTGTTTTTGCCATGCAGACAGAAAGCCTTAAGGCTTACGCTGAGCTGGGCTTCAAGAATCTGAATGACGGTCTCGATATCAAAACCGTCGAGGATCTCAAAACCTATGCCGAGGGTCAACAGAATGTGATCAAGGAAGTTGGTGAACAGGTTACTCGCGACCTGGAAGCAATTGGCGAAATGAATGCCAAGTTTGTTGAAGAAGCACGCAAATTGTCAGTCAACAAGTAATCTGCCTGAACCTCCTGCCTTTTGGGCATTGGTCCCGAAAATCCCCGTCAGTTTTTCGAAGCTGGCGGGGATTTTCTTTTGGAGTTCCAGTTCAGAACAAGACCATAATGGTCTGCAAGTGATTGATCCATTCAAGCCGGAAGCGGTTCTGTATGATTAGCATACTACAGGATGCATTTGGGTTTTCTCATTTGGGTTTTCTTCTAGGCAACCCTCCCTGATCGACGACACAAAAACCTTTTACAGGTACACGAACACTATACAAAAACACATGAATCCGGCCTCTTTGACATTCTGTCAGGGAGTATTGAACAACCCATAATCTAACTGGATTATTCGGGTATGGGTTGCCGGGCACCTGTTTTCTGTGTGCAATACAGTAAAATTCGGGATACGGAAACATGACCGCAACCCGCTTCAATGCAAAAACCAAGCCATACATATGATCGCAACTACCTGATTATGCTTGTCATGAAGCCGTCGACCAGAACGGATAGCTGAGATGACTATTCGAAGTGCCCAAATCAATATGATCGGACAGCAAATCCGAACCTGGAATGTATTGGACCGAAATATCCTTGAGGCTTTCGACAGCGTTGTGCGTGACCAGTTTGTACCAGAGCCTTATCTCGAATTTGCCTATGCGGACATGGCCATACCGATCAGTGAGCGTCAGACCATGCTGGAGCCCAAGGTTATTGCGAGAATGATTGATGCCCTGAATCTGGATTCCGGACACACTGTACTGGAAGTCGGTACCGGAACCGGCTACTCGGCGGCTGTTGTGGCAAGACTCTGCAAAAAGGTGATTAGTCTGGAAATAGATCCATGGCTGGTTGAATCCTCCCGAACCAGTCTCGCAAAAGCCAATATTGACAATGTTGAGGTCATCGAGACCGATTGCTTTGACTACTGTTCCCTGGTATCCGATAATGCCGGACAGTTTGATCGGGCCCTGATCACCGGTTCCGTTCCCGAACTGTCTCCACTGTTTTTGCCGATGGTCAACAGGACAGGTCGTATTGTCGGTATTCAGGGACATGTCCCGACTATGCAGGCAGTTATCTGCGATCAGGATGGGGCCATCAAAAGCCTATTCGAAACCGAAGCACCACGCCTTGACCATGTTCAAGAGCCGGTAAGCTTCACGTTTTAACGAAAATCAAATGCACATGCCAAAGTTAGTGAACAATATGACGAAAAAAATGCGGCAGGGGCTGTGGCTGCTTACCTTGACCACGGTTTGTCTGGCCCCGGTTCG
Organism: Gammaproteobacteria bacterium; assembly: GCA_009839585.1. GTDB lineage: Bacteria > Pseudomonadota > Gammaproteobacteria > Arenicellales > Poriferihabitantaceae > Poriferihabitans. The sequence goes on along the minus strand of VXPI01000146.1, from coordinate 3,433 downwards.
GGCTTCGGCTTGGGACATTAATGAAGTGTATCGACTGGCACTCGAGAATGATCCTGTCTATCAATCCGAATTGTTGCGTCATGAGGCAGTAACACTGGATCCGAAAATCATCAGATCCGAACGGAAAGGGAGTATGTCACTTGTCGGAAGGTTGGGCCATGCCATGACCGATGACACTGTTATGAACAATTGGGAGGATCATAAAGATCATATACTTGATATCAGAGTCGGGGCACCGATCTATGATCGCTTGTTGCGAACTCGATTGCGTCAGGCTGAAACCTCGGAGTCTGCTTCCGAAATCCTGCTAAGACAATCGCATCAGGAGCTGATTCTTCGAGTTGCCGAACGTTATTTGAATGTGCTCGCGGCGCAGGATCGTCGTGAAGTCGCAAGAGTCGATATCATTGCCATTCGTCGTCAACTGGATCTGACCACAGGACGACTTGAGGTTGGACTCGGAACTCAGGCAGACCTGTTCGATGCCAGAGCCCGACTTAAGCAGGCAGAGGCAAATGCCATACAGACAGACAACGCCCTCAAGAACAGCATTTCGTTACTTCGAGAGATGATTGGCCAGCCGCCGAAAGCCCTGATCCCACTGTTGAACGATGCACCGCTTTTATCACCCGACCCGGAATCGCTCGATGAATGGATTGATCAGGCTGAAGCGAACAATCTGAATGTTCAGATGAAATCGCTTGATCTCAGGATTGCCAAGTATGAGATTCAGAAACTGAAAGACGGAACATTCCCCACAATGTCGATTGGGGGTAACCGGTCAACCTCTGTAGGTGGTATTAACGACTACACCAAAGACAGTGCGTCCATCTATTTGCAAGTCAATATGCCCCTGTTCACCGGCGGACTGTCGGTACGCTCTGATCAGGCTGGAATTCTCTATAACCGCGCCTTGGAGGAACTGGACCTGGCCCGTATTAATGCACGCTCTGAGGCTACCCTGACCTATCTCGACATCACCAGCAATATTTCCCAGGCCGAAGCCCTGAGTGAAGCGATTACAGCTGGAGAAAGCGCACTGGCTGCAAAACAGGAAGGATACGAAGCCGGTCTGACGACAAATATTGATGTGCTTGATGCACAACGAAGCCTCTCGCAGTCAAGGACGAATTACCTGAATTCCCGCTACAACTACATCATATCCCTGCTTGAACTGGAACAGGCCATTGGCGATCTTGACGAGAACGACATCCAGCTCGTGAACGGCTGGCTGGATCAGGATGCCTGAGATTGATCTGAAAGAGATCTCAGCCTCTCCAAAATACCGGAGCAAAAAGAACCAGTAGCGTATATAGCTCAAGCCTTCCCAACAGCATGGCCAGAGTCAAGATGATTTTTCCGATATCACTGACGCCGGCAAAATTTTCCGAGACACTCCCAAGCCCCGGGCCAAGATTGTTCAGACAGGCAATCACGGATGAATATGCAGTCACCAGATCAAGGCCGGTTGCGAGCATTGCCAGCAGTAAAACCGTGAAGGAAAATATATACAGGGATAAAAATCCCCATACCGCATTATTGACATCCTCACTAACCGGTTTATCTCCAATCTTGGTCGGTATGATCGCATGAGGGTGCACCAGTCTTGATATCTCACGCATACCCTGCTTGAACAGCAGGATAATCCGGATGGTTTTCATGCCACCCCCGGTGGATCCCGCACAACCTCCGGAAGTGCTCAAGAGAATCAGGAAAAACGGAATGAATGTCGGCCACAAACTGAAATCCTGAGTGGTGAAACCAGTGGTGGTGACTATCGATACGGTCTGTACGAATCCATGAATAAAGCTATCCAGGGTATTGCTGTAGGTTTGGTGGGTCAGCAATGCGAGAATAGTGAGCATCCCGGCAATTCCGATAATGGACAGATAGGTGCGGGCTTCATGATCCTGAAAATAGACGCGGATCCATTTGCCGCTCGAGAACCGTCCCGAGCGAATTGCCATGTAATGCAGGGCGAAATTGAGCCCAGCCAGAATCATGAAAACGCAGGAGACCAGGTAAATCGCCCGGCTGTCAAAATGACCGAGGTTGTTGTTATACGTGGAGAATCCACCGATCGCAACTGTCGAGAAGGCGTGGCAGATGGCATCGAACAGGGACATCCCGGCACCAAGATAGGCAACAGCACAGATCAAGGTCAGCGACAAATAGACATACCACATGGCCTTGGCTGTTTCACGAATCCGCGGTGTCAGCTTGCTATCCTTCATCGGCCCGGGAGTTTCAGCCCGGTACAACTGTAGGCCACCTACTCCTAGGGCCGGCAAAATTGCGACCGCAAGTACCACCAGCCCCATCCCGCCCAGCCATTGCAGTTGCTGACGATAAAACAATATCGAATGCGGCAGCTCCTCCAGATTGACCAGAATCGTTGATCCTGTCGTGGTCAATCCCGAAGTCGCTTCAAACAATGCATCTACCCAGTTGAGATTCAGCACAGTGCAGAGCAGAAACGGAATTGCCGCAAATATGGACAACGCTACCCAGACGAGAACTGCAATTAGAAACCCTTCCCGGAATCTCAACTCATCCTTGTAATGTCTACATGGCCACCACAATATCAATGCGCTGGCCAGAGTGATTGCGAACGCGATGATGAAGACCCGGTGATGATCGTCCTGATAAAGTAAAGACACTACTACAGGAACCACAAAAGAAAATGCAAAGTAGGCAAGCAGGATACCCAGAATCCTGAAAACGCCATGCAGTGTCATAAGTAATGTCGTGAGATGGATTAAAAGAATGTGGCCGAGACTTCAAACAGCCGTTCGACATCATGAATACGCGCCTTGTCGACCATGAAAATAATTACATGGTCGCCATCTTCAATGGTCACGTCGTCTTCAATTTCGATCAACTGTTCATTACGCATCAGGGCTCCCAATGCAGCGCCTGGAGGCAACTTCAGCTGTTTTACCGTGCGTCCCACAAGCTTTGATGTTTTGCTGTCTCCGTGGACTATGGCTTCGATTGCTTCAGCTGCCCCGCGTCTCAATGTATGTGCGGCCACTACATCGCCCCGGCGTACATGCAGCAACAGCTCACTGACGGTTGACAGTCTCGGTGATATGGCAATGTCCAGCATGCTTTCAACCAACTCGATATACATGGTCTTGTTGATCAGGGACATCACCCGGGTTGCCCCAAGGCGTTTGGCTAACATGGCCGCCAGAATATTGGCCTCGTCTTCGTTGGTCAGGGCACAAAACATCTGGGTTGCATCAATGCTTTCCTGGCTCAACAATGCCTCATCAGCAGCATCGCCATGCAGCACGATAGTTTTATTGAGTCGTTCTGAAGCCTGCCTTGCCCTTACCTCGTCTTTTTCAACGAGTTTGACCTGATAGCCACCCTCTTCCAGCTTCTTTGCCAGCGTAAAACCGATATTGCCGGCCCCTGCGATAAATAC